>NZ_PSWE01000010.1:0-118186 GCF_002932195.1 Rathayibacter sp. AY1C4
GGGACGAGGTCGACACCGAGGGGATGCCGTCCGCCCCACCCGAGAGGAGGCGACCGCATGTACGAAGGCATCGTCCAGGAGCTGATCGACGAGCTCGGCCGGCTCCCCGGCATCGGTCCGAAGTCCGCCCAGCGCATCGCGTTCCACATCCTGCAGACCGAGACGTTCGACGTCACCCGGCTCGCCGAGATCCTGCTCGAGCTGCGCGGCCGTGTGCACTTCTGCGACATCTGCGGGAACGTGGCGGAGGAGGCGACCTGCGGGATCTGCCGCGATCCGCGCCGCAGCCGCGCCGTCATCTGCGTCGTGGAGGAGGCGAAGGACGTCCCGGCGATCGAGCGCACCCGCGAGTTCCGCGGGCTCTACCACGTGCTCGGCGGCGCGATCAGCCCGATCGACGGCATCGGCCCGGATCAGCTCCGCATCCGCCAGCTGCTGCAGCGGCTCGCGGACGGCGAGGTGCAGGAGGTCATCATCGCGACCGACCCGAACCTCGAGGGCGAGGCGACGGCGACCTATCTCTCGCGCATGCTCAGCACCCTCGGCATCCGCATCACCCGTCTGGCCTCCGGGCTGCCCGTCGGCGGAGACCTCGAGTACGCCGACGAGATCACCCTCGGCCGCGCCTTCGAGGGCCGCCGGCTCGTCGAGAACTGACGCGGCCGCCGGAGTCGCATGACCGCTCCGGCATGCGGTCGACCGGTAGACTCGCCCGTCGGGTCGCGACGGCGGCCCAGCCACCGACACGGGAGCAGCACGTGAGCCTGATCGTCCAGAAGTTCGGCGGGTCCTCCGTCGCCGACGCGGAGAGCATCAAGCGGGTCGCGAAGCGGATCGTCGCCACCAAGCAGGCGGGCAACGACGTGGTCGTCGCCGTCTCGGCCATGGGCGACACCACCGACGACCTGCTCGAGCTCGCCCACCAGGTCACGCCCATCCCCGCCCCTCGCGAGCTCGACATGCTGCTCTCCTCGGGCGAGCGCATCTCGATGGCGCTGCTGGCGATGGCGATCAAGAGCATGGGCTTCGAGGCCCGCTCCTTCACCGGCAGCCAGGCCGGCATGATCACGGACGCGCAGCACGGCGCCGCCCGTATCGTCGACATCACCCCGGTCCGCCTCCGCGAGGCGCTCGACGAGAACGCCGTCGTCATCGTCGCGGGCTTCCAGGGCTTCAACCGCGACACGAAGGACATCACCACCCTCGGCCGCGGCGGCTCGGACACCACCGCCGTCGCGCTCGCCGCAGGACTCGGCGCCGACACCTGCGAGATCTACACCGACGTCGACGGCGTCTTCACCGCCGACCCGAGGGTCGTCAAGAAGGCCCGCAAGCTCGACCGCATCACCAGCGAGGAGATGCTCGAGCTGGCCGCCGCGGGAGCGAAGGTGCTGCACATCCGCGCCGTCGAGTTCGCCCGCCGCCACGGAGTCACGCTCCACGTGCGCTCCTCCTTCAGCCCCAACGAGGGCACCATCGTCTACAACGCCGAGACCTCCGGCGCCGAGCAGAACGGACAAGCCGTGGAAGAGCCCATCATCGCCGGAGTCGCCGCCGACCTGAACGAGGCGAAGATCACCGTCGTCGGAGTCCCCGACATCCCGGGCAAGGCCGCGCAGATCTTCACGATCGTGGCCAAGACCGGCTCCAACATCGACATGATCGTGCAGAACGTGTCGGCTGCGGCCACCGCCCGCACCGACATCTCGTTCACCCTGCCCAAGGCCGACGGCCAGACGGTCCTCATGGCTCTCAACGCCGAGAAGGACGAGGTCGGCTTCGAGTCCCTGCAGTACGACGACCAGATCGCCAAGCTCGCGCTCGTGGGCGCCGGGATGCGCACCAACGCCGGCGTCTCCGCGAAGCTGTTCCGCTCCCTCTACGAGGCCGGGATCAACATCGAGATGATCTCCACGAGCGAGATCCGCATCTCGGTCGTCACCCGCGCCGACACCGTGAACGAGGCTCTGCGCGTCGTGCACACCGCCTTCGGGCTCGACGCCGAGGACGAGGCCGTCGTCTACGCCGGCACCGGCCGCTGACGGCCGGACACCCTCGCGATCCGGCCGTTCCTCCCGAGCGGCCGGACCGACCGGTACCCTCTCCCTCGATCCCCCCGCCACGAGCGGCCCGCGCGCCGCACGGACGAAAGAGCACAGCATGAGCAGCACCCCCCTCCACGTGGGCGTCGTCGGCGCGACCGGCCAGGTCGGGAAGGTGATGCGCCGCCTCCTCGAGGAGCGCGACTTCCCGATCGCGTCCATCCGCTTCTTCGCCACCGCCCGCTCGGCGGGCACGACGCTGCCGTTCCGCGGCGAGGACGTCGTGGTCGAGGACGTGGAGACCGCCGATCCGTCGGGGCTCGACATCGCCCTGTTCTCGGCCGGAGCCACGGGATCGCGCGCGCAGGCGCCCCGCTTCGCCGCGGCCGGCGTCACCGTGATCGACAACTCCAGCGCCTGGCGGATGGACCCCGAGGTCCCGCTGGTCGTCAGCGAGGTGAACCCCCACGCCATCGACCAGGCGGTCAAGGGCATCATCGCCAACCCCAACTGCACCACGATGGCCGCGATGCCGATCCTCAAGGTCCTCGACCGCGAGGCGGGGCTCACGCGCCTGATCGTCAGCACCTACCAGGCCGTGTCCGGCAGCGGGCTGGCCGGAGCGAACGAGCTGGCCGGCCAGGTCCGCGCCGCCGTCGCCGACGAGCACCTGCTCGACCTGGTGCACGACGGCTCGGCGGTCGACTTCCCCGCGCCGGACAAGTACGTCGCCCCGATCGCCTTCGACGTCATCCCCTTCGCGGGGAGCCTGGTCGAGGACGGCTCGAACGAGACCGACGAGGAGAAGAAGCTCCGCAACGAGAGCCGCCGCATCCTCGAGCTCCCGGAGCTGCTGGTCTCGGGCACCTGCGTGCGCGTCCCCGTGTTCACCGGCCACTCGCTCTCCGTCAACGCCGAGTTCGCCTCCGCCCTCAGCCCCGAGCGTGCTCGCGAGCTGCTGGCCGACGCGCCCGGCGTCGTGCTGCGCGAGGTGCCGACTCCGCTGGAGGCCGCGGGCAAGGACCCGAGCTTCGTCGGCCGCATCCGCGCCGACGAGGGCGCCCCGGAGGGACGCGGCCTCGCGCTCTTCATCAGCAACGACAACCTCCGCAAGGGCGCGGCCCTGAACGCCGTGCAGATCGCCGAGCTCATCGCGGCCAAGCAGCCCGTGTCCTGACCGGCGTGGACGGGGCCGGCGCCGAGCGCTCCGGCCCCCTCCGGGTGGAAAAGCCGCGAATTTGATGGGGGAGCGGGTCCCCTCCCGGCCGCGGCGTCCGCGGGCGAGCGTAAACTCGACTCTCGTGAACTCCTCGGAACCGGTCGACGTCGCCCTCATCGGTGGGGGCATCATGAGCGCCACGCTCGGCGCCCTCATCACCCAGCTGCAGCCCGACTGGACGATCGCCGCCTACGAGCGCCTCGGCGACGTCGCGCAGGAGTCGTCGAACCCGTGGAACAACGCGGGCACCGGTCACGCGGCCCTCTGCGAGCTGAACTACATGCCCGAGGCGGCCGACGGCTCCGTCGACCCGGCCAAGGCGATCCAGATCAACGAGCAGTTCCAGATCTCGCGCCAGTTCTGGTCGAGCCTGGTGGAGTCCGGCGACATCCGCGAGCCCTCCAGCTTCATCAACCCGGCGCCGCACATGACCTTCGTGCACGGCGAGGCCAACGTCGAGTACCTCCGGAAGCGCTACGAGGCCCTCAAGGACCAGCCGCTGTTCGCCGGCATCGAGTTCACCGAGAGCGTCAAGACCATCCACGAGTGGGCGCCCCTGCTGATGGAGCAGCGTCCCGCCGGCGGCGGCCCCTACGCGGCGACGCGCATGCCGGCCGGCACCGACGTCGACTTCGGCTCGCTGACCCACCAGCTGTTCGACCACGTCGTCGCCCACGGCGGCACGCTCGACACCGGCCGCGAGGTCACCGACATCACCCGGCAGAAGGACGGCACCTGGCGCCTCGACCTCAAGCAGGTCGTCGGAGGCACGCCCCAGTCGGTGACCGCCCGCTTCGTCTTCGTCGGCGCCGGCGGCGGTGCGCTGCACCTCCTGCAGAAGTCGGGCATCCCCGAGATCAAGGGCTTCGGAGGCTTCCCGATCTCGGGGCAGTTCCTCCGCACCGACAACCCCGAGCTGGTCGCCCGGCACAAGGCGAAGGTCTACGGCAAGGCCGCCGTCGGCGCGCCCCCGATGTCGGTGCCGCACCTCGATGCGCGCGTCGTCGACGGCGAATCGTCCCTCCTCTTCGGCCCCTACGCGGGCTTCACGCCCAAGTTCCTGAAGCGGGGCTCGTGGCTCGACCTGCCACTGTCGATCCGGCCGCACAACATCGGCCCGATGCTCGCGGTCGCCCGCGACAACCTCGACCTGATGAAGTACCTGATCGGCGAGGTGCTCGCCGGCCGTGGCAAGAAGATGAAGGCCCTGCGCGAGTTCCTGCCCACCGCCCGCGACGAGGACTGGTACCTGATCACCGCCGGCCAGCGCGTCCAGGTGATGAAGAAGGACGAGAAGAAGGGCGGCGTGCTGCAGTTCGGAACCGAGGTCATCACCGGAGGGGACGGCACGATCGCCGGCCTGCTCGGCGCCTCGCCCGGAGCCTCGACCGCCGTGCCGATCATGCTCGACATCGTGCAGAAGTGCTTCCCCGACCGGATGAAGGCCTGGGAGCCGCGGATCCGCGCGCTGGTGCAGAGCTACGGCTCGACCCTCAACGACGCGCCCGAGAAGGCCGAGCAGACGGTCACCGCGACCGCCGAGACGCTGGAGCTGTCCGCCTCGGTCTGATCGGCTGCGACGCGCTCGAACGTATGTTCTAATGGCTCCATGAGGTGGAGCGGGCAGTCGATCGGCACGGCCGACGAGGCCGCCCTGCCCGGCCTCGTCAAGCTCACCGACCTGGTGCGGACGGTGCGCACGCCGGAGTTCGAGGGCATCACCTTCTACGAGGTGCTCGCGAAGTCGGCGCTCAACCGCGTGCACACCTCCTCGAAGATGCCGTTCGGCTGGAGCATCAACCCGATGCGCGGCTGTACCCACGCCTGCACCTACTGCTTCGCCCGGCCCACGCACGAGTACCTCGAGTTCGACGGCGGCCGCGACTTCGACTCGCAGATCGTCGTGAAGGTGAACGTCGCCGAGGTCCTCACCCGGGAGCTCGCGAAGCCGAGCTGGGAGCGGCACCCCGTGGCACTCGGCACCAACACCGATCCGTACCAGCGCGCCGAGGGCCGCTACCGGCTGATGCCGGGCATCATCGCCGCGCTCGCCGCCTCGGGCACCCCGATCTCGATCCTCACGAAGGGCTCGCTGCTGCGGCGAGACCTGCCGCTGCTCCGCGAGGCCGCCGAGCACGTCCCGGTCGACCTCGGAGTGTCGATCGCCGTCTACGACGAGGGCCTCCAGCGCTCCGTCGAGCCGGGTGCGCCGACCGCGGCGGCCAGGCTGGCGACGGTCACCGCGGCACGGGAGGCCGGCTTCGACTGCTCGGTGTTCCTGATGCCGATCCTGCCGTTCCTCACCGACACCCGGGCGCACCTCGACGAGTCGCTCCGGGCCTGCCGCGAGGCGGGCGCCAGCACGATCATGTACTCGACCCTCTACCTCAAGCCCGGGGTGAAGGAGTGGTTCCTGCAGTGGCTCGGGCAGGAGCACCCCGAGCTGGTCGACAAGTACCGAGCGCTCTACCCGGGCCGCGACGCCTACGCGCCTCTCGAGTACCGGCGCTGGCTCTCGGCGCGCATCCGCCCGCTGATGCGCGCGCACGGGCTCGAGCGCGGCGAGGAGGACCCGGCCACCGGCTCCGTCAAGTCCTCCGCCCTCGGTTCGCTCGGGACGCTGCGGACCCTCGGCGGCGAGCGGCGCTCCCTCCAGCACGACGGGCTGCTGGTCGGGGAGCTCGGGCCGGAGCGCGCCGCGATCCTGCCGGGCGTCGGGCAGCCGACGCTGTTCTGAGCCGGGGGCGGGCCCGGCCGCGGCTAGGATCGTCCGCATGGTCACCCGCTCCGGTGAGCCCTCGGGCTCCTCCGCCCGGAGCGCCCGCGACGCGGCACCCCGTGCGGTCCGGCTCGGCCTGCTCGACCCGCGCGAGGACCTGCTCGCGGCGACGAGCGCGTGGATCCGCACCCACGCCCCGGACTTCGAGGTCGTCGTGGCCGCTTCCACCTGGCACGACCTGGTGACGAGCGATGTCTTCCCCACCCAGGTGGTCGTGATGGACGTCGAGCTGCGCGAGCCGATCTCGATCCAGGCGCGGATCCGGACCTGCCGGGCGGCCGGAGCCGCGGTCGTGGCGCTCTCCGCGAGCGAGGACGACGAGGTCCGCGAGCGCGCCCTGAAGGCCGGAGCGGTGCGGCACCTGGCGAAGTCGCGCCCGCTCGCCGAGGTGATGGAGCAGACCCGCGCCGCTCTCGAGATGCGCTCTGCCGACGTCTCGTCCGCGCAGTGGCGGCCCCTGCCGTCCGGAGTCGCGGCGCAGCAGCGCCCACGGCTCAGCGCCGGCGAGCTGGAGGCGCTGCGCCTCTACGCGTCCGGATCGAGCACCCCCGAGGTCGCCGCCAAGATGAACGTGCAGTTCGAGACCGCGAAGACCTACCTGCAGCGCGTGCGCCGCAAGTACGTCGCCGTCGGCAGGCCCGCGAGCCGCCGGGCCGATCTGATCCGCCGCGCCGGCGAGGACGGGTTCCTCCCGTGACCGGCCCCTGCTCACCCCGGGGGCCCCGCCTCCGGACCCGCCCCGAGGAGACCTGATGGCCAAGCTGTACTTCCGCTACGGAGCGATGAACAGCGGGAAGAGCACGTCGCTCCTGCAGGCCGCGCACAACTACGAGGAGCGCGGGCACCGGGTGCTGCTGGCCAAGCCGGCCGTCGACACGAAGGGCGAGGAGCTGATCGTGTCGCGGCTCGGCGTGACCCGTCCGGTGGACATCCTGTTCGAACCCGACGGGGACCCGGTGGCCGTCTTCACCGCCGCCCGGGCCCGCGTGCTGGCCGAGTCGAAGCGCGACGTGAGTGCTCTGCTCGTCGACGAGGCGCAGTTCCTGCCGGAGTCGCACGTCGACGATCTGCTCCGGATCGCCATCCTCGAGAACGTGCCCGTCCTGGCGTACGGCATCCGCACGGACTTCCGCACCGCCGCGTTCCCGGGAAGCAGGCGGCTCCTGGAGATCGCCCACAGCCTCGAGGAGCTGAAGACGATCTGCCGGTGCGGGCGCAAAGCGATCTTCAACGGGCGCGTCGTGGACGGCCGCTTCGTGTTCGACGGCGATCAGGTCGCGATCGACGGAACGGCGGTCACCTACGAGTCGCTGTGCGGCGCGTGCTACCTCCAGGAGAGCCGCGGCCGGCTCCGCGGGTGACCGGTCGAGCGTTCCTCACCGGCGCGACACCCCTCCGAAACGAGGAAGTGGGTAGCCTGACGACGTGACAACACCGGAAACGGAATTACGCCTTTCGAAGCAGCAGGAAAGGTCGGGGGAAACGATGACGGCGCAAGGGGCACCGCTGAGGCGTCGGCCGTCGTGGGAGCAGGACTACCGGCGACGGCTGCTCATCACGGACGTCGTCGCGATCGTCCTCTCCGTCTTCGGCACGCAGCTCTTCTGGTTCGACCTGAACCTGAACTCGGACCTGGGGTTCAAGAACCCCGCCGACATCGCGGTCAGCTACACCTGGGTGTCCGTCGCCCTGTCGGTCGGCTGGCTCCTCGCCCTCCAGGTCTTCGACACGCGCGACCGCCGGATCGTCGGCACCGGCTACGTCGAGTACCGCCGCGTCGTCGACGCCTCCATCTGGCTCTTCGGCATCGTCGCGATCATCGCCTACCTGCTCCAGATCCTGCTCGCGCGCGGCTACATCATCACGGCGTTCCCCGCCGGGATCGTGCTGATCTGCGTCGGCCGCCTGGTCTGGCGCTCCTGGCTCACCCGGCAGCGCCGGGCGGGCCGCTTCTCGAGCCAGGTCGTGCTCCTCGGCTCCCGCGCGAGCGTCCTGCACACCGCACGCGAGTTGCGCCGCGGCACCGAGGCCGGCTACAAGCTCGTCGGCGCCGTCTCGACCTCGGTCGGCGGTGCGGACGCGCTGCGGAGCGAGCAGGAGCTCTCGGGCCTCGCGGTCCACGGGTTCACCGGGATCGACGGCGTCCGCGCCGTGATGGACGCCACCGGCGCCGACACGGTGGTCGTCACGAGCTCCGACGAGCTGGCGCCGCAGCGGATCCGCGAGCTGAGCTGGACGCTCGAGCCCGGGCGCGAGCACCTCGTCGTGGCGCCGAGCCTCACCGACATCGGCGGTCCGCGCATCCACACCCGCCCCGTCGCGGGCCTTCCGCTGATCCACGTCGAGACCCCGCGCTTCGACGGCCGCCAGCGGTTCGCCAAGCGCCTCTTCGACATCCTCGCGTCGACCATGCTGATCATCCTCAGCGCGCCGGTGCTCGTCGTCGTCGCCGTGCTGGTCAAGGTCACCAGCCCCGGGCCCGTGCTCTTCCGGCAGGAGCGCATCGGTCTGAACGGCGCGACCTTCGAGATGCTGAAGTTCCGCTCGATGGTCGTCGACGCGGAGGCGCGACTGGCGGCTCTCGCGTCGCAGCAGCGTGCGGAGGGGAACTCGATCCTCTTCAAGATGGCGAAGGACCCGCGCGTCACCCGGGTGGGCGCGATCCTCCGGCGCTTCAGCCTCGACGAGCTGCCCCAGTTCCTGAACGTCTTCCGCGGCGACATGTCCCTGATCGGCCCCCGCCCGCCGCTGGCCCGCGAGGTCGAGCAGTACGAGGAGCACGTGCACCGCCGCTTCCTGATGAAGCCGGGCATCACCGGGCTCTGGCAGGTCAGCGGACGCTCGAACCTCTCGTGGGAGGACACCGTCCGCCTCGACCTGTACTACGTCGAGAACTGGTCGATGACCGGCGACATCGTCATCCTCTTCAAGACCGCGCGCGCCGTCCTCGCCCGCGACGGGGCGTACTGATCGCCGGGGGGAGGGGCGCCGAGCCCCGCACCCTGTCCGTCTCGGTCCTCGAGACCCCGTTCCGCGTGGTCTTCGGACGCGGCGTCGGCGACGAGGACGCGGCGCGGATCGCCGACAGCTGGGCCGCCTGCGCGTCCGAGCCCGACGCGGGAGCACGCGACGTCCTCGCCGAGGTGGGGCACGATCCCTCCGTCCCGGTCGACGGCTCGCCCCGGGTCTCGAGCGCCACGCTCGCGCAGCTCGAGGAGTCCCTGACCTCGACCCTGACCCTCGAGGCGATCGGCGCCCGGCGCGCCGACCTGCTGATGCTCCACGCCTGCGGGATCTCCGACGAGTCCGGCCGCGTGCTGGCCTTCGTCGCCGCCTCCGGGACCGGCAAGACCACCATCGCCCGGACGCTCGGGTCCCGCTTCGGCTACGTCACCGACGAGACGGTCGGCGTGACCCCGGAGGGGCGCGTCCTGCCCTATCCCAAGCCGCTGTCGGTGAAGCCGCTGACCGGATCGGCGCCGAAGGCGCAGCTGGCCCCCGGGTCGCTCGCCCTCCGACCGGTCCCGGAGGCGCCCCTGCGTCTGGCGGGCGTCCTCCTGCTCGAGCGCCGCGACGGCGTCGGGACGCCCTTCCTCGAGCACGTCGACCCGGTCGACGCGATCGAGGATCTGGTGCCGCAGACCTCGTACCTCTCGGCCCGACCGCGGCCGATCGCCGATCTCGTCCGCACCCTCTCGGCGCTGGGCGGCGTCCGGCGACTGGTCTACTCCGAGGCCGCGAGCGTGGTGCACCTGGTCGAGGAGGTCTTCGCGTCCCTCGGCGCCGAGGCCCCGTCCGCCTGGTCCGACGTGGTCTCCGTGCAGCTCGACCCTGTGGGCGAGGCCCTGCCCGGCACCGTCCTGCGCACCCCTGCGGACGACGCGGTGGAGCTCGCCGACGGCCAGCTGCTCGTGTTCTGCGGCGGCACCCTCGTGCGCCTGTCCGGCATCGGCCCGACGATCTGGCGCCACGCCGGCCGGGGCTCCGATCTGCCCGGTCTCGTCGCCGCGGTGCTCGAGGAGGCGGGCCCGCCGCCCGCCGGCGTCGATGCGGAGGCGGTCGTCGAGTCGGCGGTCGTCGAGCTCGAGGGCCTCGGAGTGATCACGAGAGGGACTCCGCCGGAGCCCACCCCCGACAGGTGGCACGGTTGACGCGCCTGGCGCCGAGGGCGCGGAAGCGCTGTGTCAGAATTCGGAAGAACCCGTCGCCGGCGCCCGCCGCGTGATCCGTACCAGCGAAGGAAATCTGACTCTGTGGAACTTCGAGACGTCCTCCGGCTGCTGCGCGACCACTGGATCCCGATCGTCGCGGCGATCCTCCTCGGCACTCTCGTCGCCTTCGGCTGGTCGCTGACGCAGAAGCCGCGGTACGTCGCCGACTCGCAGGGCCTGGTCTCCGTCGCCACCACCGGTGCCGACGACAGCCAGGCGATCTACACGCAGCAGATCGCGCAGTCCGTCGCCAAGTCGAGCCTCGCCACGTACGTCCCGATCGCCACCTCGCGCGACGTGGCGCAGATCGCGATCGACAGCCTCGGCCTCGACGTCTCGCCCGCCACGCTGATCTCGGCGATCACGGTGCAGGCCGACACGGTCGCCCCGGTGATGAAGGTCAGCGCCACCGCCTCCACCCCCGAGGGCGCGCAGAAGCTCGCCGACGCCTGGGTCGCGGCCATCGCCACCAAGGTGCAGCAGGTCAACCAGGAGACGGGCGTCGGCGACACGGTCTCCCTCACCGTTCTGCAGGCCGCGGCGCTCCCGTCCTCGCCGGCGTTCCCGAACCTGCGCCTCGTCCTCGCGGTCGGCGCGCTCGCGGGCCTCGTCCTCGGTCTCGTCTACGCGTTCGTCCGCAACACGCTGGACCGGCGCATCCGCACCGCCGAGATGGTCGAGCGCCTGTTCGACCTCCCCGTGGTCGGCACCCTCCCCGTCGACAAGCGCCTCAGCGAGACCAACCGCATCGTCCCCGAGGCCGACACGACCGACTACATCAAGGCCGACGGCAAGCACGCACTCGCCGAGGCGCTGCGCGAGCTCCGCACGAACCTGCAGTTCATGAACATCGACAGCCCGCCGCGCATCATCGTCGTGACGAGCCCGCTGCCCTCGGACGGCAAGTCGACGGTGACCGCGAACCTCGCGGTGACGCTTGCCGCCTCCGGCCAGCGGACCGTCGTCGTCGATGGCGACCTCCGCAAGCCCACCGTCGCCAAGTCGTTCGGCCTCGTTCCCGGCGTCGGCCTGACCGACCTGCTGATCGGCAAGGCGGAACTGCAGGACGTCCTGCAGCCGTGGGGCCCGTCCGGCAACCTCTGGGTGCTCGGAGCCGGGTCGATCCCGCCGAACCCGTCCGAGCTGCTCGGCTCCAACGGCATGGACATCCTCCTGCACGAGATCGCTCGCGAGGCCATCGTGATCGTCGATGCGCCGCCGCTCCTGCCCGTCACGGACGGCGCCATCCTCACCGCCCGCACCGACGGCGCGCTCGTGGTCATCTCCGCGGGCAGGACGACGACCGACGAGCTGGGCAAGGCGATCCAGAACATCGAGCGGGTCAGCGGCCACACCCTCGGCGTGATCCTCAACCGCGTGCCCGCGCGCGGCCAGGTCGGCCGGGGCTACGGCTACTACTACACGAGCTACTACGGCTCCGAGCGATCGGGTGCCCGCCCGGACACGGCCGTCGAGCCCGAGCCCGCGTCGACCTCGGCCTGAGCGCCCCGCGATGATCTTCCCGGGAGACGACTCCGCCCGCCCCGCCCGCCGGAGCTGGCGACCGGACGAACCGGTCGCCGCCTCCGCCGCCCCCGTCTTCACCGTGCTCTCGGTCTGCACCGGCAACATCTGCCGGTCGCCGATGGCGGAGCAGCTGCTGCGCGCCGCACTCGCCGACGCGACATCACCCGCGGGAGGTCCGCTCTTCGCGTTCACGAGCGCCGGAGTGAGGACGCGCGACGGACTGCCGATGGACCCGGTCTCGGCCCGCTTCTCGGCTCAGCACGGGGGAGACCCGGCCGCGCACACGAGCGCGGTGCTCGGCGACGCGATCGTCGGCGACGCCGACCTCCTGCTCACGATGACGCGCGACCACCTGGTCGACGCCTCCCGGCGCTTCCCGTCGCTCCTCCTCCGCGGCTTCACGCTGCTCGAGTTCGC
This sequence comes from Rathayibacter sp. AY1C4, assembly GCF_002932195.1. NCBI lineage: Bacteria > Bacillati > Actinomycetota > Actinomycetes > Micrococcales > Microbacteriaceae > Rathayibacter > Rathayibacter sp. AY1C4. The sequence continues at coordinate 12,196 of NZ_PSWE01000010.1, forward strand.
CCGCGTGCTGCCGTTCGTGCTGCGGGAGGTGCCGCTGCCGACGGTCGAGGACCCCGCCGCGCGGCTCCGCGCCGTCGTGCGGCTCGCCGCCGCCCACCGCGGGCGCGCCCCGCGGGGCGAGGGCGGCGACGACATCGAGGACCCGATCGGCCGCAGCGAGGCCGTGCACGAGCGCGTGGCGGCGCAGATCGCGGCGGCTGTCGCCGACGTCTCCCGCGATCTGAGAGCATTGGCGCGGCGGTAGTCGCGCGTCCGCGGGCGCGCTGACGCCTCGCCGCATCGCATCGCTCCTCCTCACCGTCGCGACCGCGACACGAACCCGCCACGATTCGGAGAACCCCTGTGAAGCTTTCTGTCATCGGCTGCGGCTACCTCGGTGCCGTCCACGCTGCCGCCATGGCCGAGCTCGGCCACGACGTCATCGGCATCGACGTCGACCAGAAGAAGATCGACGCCCTGGCCGCCGGCACCGCGCCGTTCTTCGAGCCCGGCCTCCCGGAGCTGCTGTCCTCCGGCGTCGCCTCCGGGCGCCTGCGCTTCTCGACCGACATGGCCGACGCCGCCGGTGCGGCCGTGCACTTCGTCGCCGTCGGCACCCCGCAGAAGCCGGGCGAGAACGCCGCGGACATGACCTACGTCGACTCGGCGATCGACGGTCTCCTGCCCTACCTCGAGGCGGACTCCCTCGTCGTCGGCAAGTCGACCGTCCCCGTCGGCACCGCCGCCCGCCTGGCCGACCGCATCGCCTCCTCCGGTGCGACCCTCGCCTGGAACCCCGAGTTCCTCCGCGAGGGCTTCGCGGTCAAGGACACGATCAGCCCCGACCGGCTCGTCTACGGCGTGCCTGCGGGCGAGGCCGGAGCAGCGGCGAAGGCGACCCTCGACGAGGTCTACGCGACGGCGCTCGCGGCCGAGACCCCGCTCGTGGTCACCGACTACGCCACCGCCGAGCTGGTGAAGGTCTCGGCCAACGCCTTCCTCGCGACCAAGATCTCGTTCATCAACGCGATCGCCGAGATCGCGGAGGTCACCGGCGCGGACGTCACGCAGCTCGCCGACGCGATCGGCTACGACGTGCGGATCGGCCGCCGCTTCCTGAACGCGGGCATCGGCTTCGGAGGCGGCTGCCTCCCGAAGGACATCCGCGCCTTCTCTGCCCGCGCCGACGAGCTCGGCGTCGGCGAGTCCGTCGCCTTCCTCAAAGAGGTCGACGCGATCAACCTGCGTCGCCGTCAGCGCGTCGTCGACCTCGTCACCGAGGGCCTGGGCGGCTCCGTCGAGGGCCGCCGCATCGCGGTGCTCGGTCTGGCGTTCAAGCCGGAGTCGGACGACATCCGCGACTCGCCGTCGCTCGACGTCGCCGCTCGCCTGCACGACCTCGGTGCGACCGTGGTCGCGACCGACCCCGAGGCGATCGAGAACTCGCGCCGCCGCTACCCCGAGATCACCTACACGACCGACGTCGACGAGGCGCTGGCCGGTGCCGACGCCGTGGTCGTCGTGACGGAGTGGAAGCAGTTCCGCGCCCTCGACCCCGCGGCCACGGCGGCGAAGGTGGCCAACACCTTCCTCGTCGACGGTCGCAACTGCCTCGACCCCGCCGCCTGGCGTGCTGCCGGCTGGGAGTACCGCGGCCTCGGCCGCTGACGCGGCGGAGCCGTCGTCTCAGCGGACGCGGCTCGGCTGATCCGCCACCACGCCGGAGGTGCCGCGGAGGGGGATGTGCGCGAAGGCGTCGTCCCACTCCGCCGCCCTCCGGCGTCGTCGTGCGCGGACGACCATCCGGAGCAGGACGCCGGCGACCGCGCCGAGAAGCGCGCCGGAGGTGTTCATCACGACGTCGTCGACGGTCGCGAAGCGCGCCGAGAGGAAGAGCAGCTGGCCCGCCTCGATCAGCGAGCTCACGACGGCGCCGACGGCCACAGCGACCCACGCCCTCCGGAGCCGCAGGTTGAGGGCCAGGAGCAGCCCCAGGGGCACGAACAGGGCGATGTTGGCGGTCGACTCGATGAACGCGTAGTCGACCATCGGGAGGCCGTGCCGGGCGAACCAGGAGGTCACCCGGCCGAGATCCCCCCGCACTCCCGCATCGACGGGCGTCGGCCAGAAGGCGATGGCTGCGAGCGCGACCACGTAGGGCACGCTGATGGCGAGGGTGAGGCGGGTGAGCGACCGGGTCACGGTGCTCCTCTCGTCGGTCGTCGGGCGGGGGCGGCGACGACGGCGGAAGAACAGTCTCGCTCCCGGCTGCTGGGATCGGGCCGGGAGGCGCGGGGGAGTGGGCTGGAGGCACGCCCGTGCGCAGGACGCTCGGGACGCCGTCAGGGGTGCTCGAGCCGGAGAGCGCGGGGCGGTGATCGCGCCGGCTCCGTCGTCGACCAGGCTCCGGCCCGGGCGAGCATCCGCCTGCGGGCGAGCCCCGCCACAGCAGAATTCCGAGAACGCCCCGGGAACGACGAAGCCCGGCCGGATCATCGATCCTGGCCGGGCTTCTCACCGGTCGGGGTAGCGGGATTCGAACCCACGACCTCCTCGTCCCGAACGAGGCGCGCTACCAAGCTGCGCCACACCCCGGTGTGCTCATCACGGAGAACCGCTCACGAGCCTCGACAATAGTAGCCGATTTCCGGACCGCCGTCGGACACCCCTCGTCAGGCCGCCGGAGTGAGCGTGACGAGGGTCACCTCGGGCCGGCAGGCGAAGCGCACCGGTGCGTAGATCGAGGTGCCGACTCCGGCGGACACGTTGAGGTACGAGCTGCGCAGTCCGTTGTCCCACGTCGTCGAGCCGGCGACCTTGTCGCGCGGGATGTCGCAGTTGGTGACGAGGGCGCCGAAGCCCGGGACGCAGACCTGCCCGCCGTGCGTGTGCCCGGCGAGGATCACCTCGGCGCCGCGGGCGACGAAGTCGTCGAGGATGCGCTGGTAGGGCGCGTGCGCCACGCCGATGCTGACCCCGGCCGGTCCGTCCTCCGCGCCGCGCAGCTCGTCCACGGCTCCGGCGACGAGGTCGATGCGGTCGAGGCCGATGTGCGGGTCGTCGACGCCGAAGAACTCGATGCGCGTCCCCTTCACCGTGATGCTCTCGGCGCGGTTGTTGAGGTCCACCCACCCGAGCCCGTCCGAGAAGAAGCCGGTCAGCCCGTCGGTGTCGAGATCGGCCTCGTGCTGCTTGGGGTTCTTGGAGGGGCCGACGAAGTAGCGGAGCGGGTTCTTGATCCGAGGGCCGAAGTAGTCGTTGGATCCGTTGACGAAGGCGCCGGGGATCCCGGCGAAGGGCTCCAGGGCTCGGCGGATGCCGAGCACGCCGTCGCGGTGGCCGAGGTTGTCGCCGGTGTCGACCACGACGTCGGGCGCCAGGGCGAGGAGCAAGCGGATCCACTCCTGCTTCTTCGTCTGCCACGGGGCCATGTGCAGGTCCGACACGTGCAGGACGCGGATCGGCTCGGAACCGGCGGGCAGCACCGGGAACGACGTGCGCCGGACGGTGAACAACGTCCGCTCGACGCCGATGCCCCAGGCCGCGGCGACGGCTCCGGCCGCGGCGACGGTCGCGAGGGCGGTGGTGAGGGGGCGACGGGTGCGTCCGGTCATGGGTCCTTCTCTCGCACGTCGGCCGCGAGCGCGGCCGCGTTCATTCTGCCGGACGCTCCCTCGGGAGCAGCCGGGGGTGCGGGGCTCAGCCCGCGCGGGGCGGGGCGCCCGGTCCGGCGCTGATCTGCAGGGTGATCTCCGCGCCCCGGGAGACGCGCGACCCGGCGGGCGGGTTCGTCTGCGCGACCTTCCCTGCCGGGCGGTCGGAGGGGACCGGAGAAGTGTCGACGCGGACCGTGAAGCCGACGGAGCGCAGGCGTGAGGCCGCCGCAGAGGGGCTCTGGCCGGTGACCTGGGGCACGGCCTCCTGCGGAGCGTCGACGAGCGAGCGGACCGGAGCCGGGAACGCCGTCCCGCCGTACTTGGCGTCGGCGACGCGCATGATGCGCGGCCAGATCTGGTGGCGCACCTGACCGGCGTTCACCCGGTTGAGACTGAATCCGCGCATGGAGGTGAAGCCGGTCACGTTGCCGACCCAGGTGGCGGTGGCGACCTCGGTGCTCGCGCCGACCATCCACGTGTGCAGCGCGTCGTCCGTGGTGCCGGTCTTGCCGATGTGCGGCACCCCGGTGCGGGGGTTGGAGGGGGCGCCGGTGCCGCCCGTCAGCACCTGCTGCAGGGCGTAGCCGGCGGTCGCGGCCACCTCCTCGGACATCCCCTGGCTGCACTCGGAGGCGGGCGGCGCGACGTCGGCGCCCGTGCGGTCGACGATGCGGTCGATCGCGATGGGCGTGCAGACGGTGCCCTTGTTCGCGAAGCCGGCGAAGGCCGTGGCCATCGTGAGCGGAGCGATCTCGTTGGTGCCGAGGATGGTCGGCGCGAGCTTCTGCAGCTCGGTCCCGTCGGCACGGTGCACGCCCATCGCCAGCGCCGTGTTGCGGATGCCGCAGAGGTCCAGCTGCTGGGCCATGGCGGCGAACGAGGTGTTGATCGAGCCGGTCGTGGCCTGCAGGGCCGTGGTCACTCCTCCGTTGCCGCCCTCGTCGTTCCCGGGGTTCCAGGACTCGCCGTAGTAGACGCCGTCGGGCTCGCAGCTGTCACGGAAGGTCGTGTAGGCGCGGCGGGTGCCGTCGACGCTCTCGCCGAGCGAGTGCCCCTCCTGCAGCCACTCCGCGAGGGTGAACACCTTGTAGGTCGAGCCGACCTGGAATCCCGAGGAGCCGCCGTACCCGAAGTCGGTGTTGTAGTTGACGCTCGTGTAGTTGGGGCCCGTCAGGTCCGGATCGTTGGAGTAGTCCTTGTTCTGGGTCATCGCGAGGATGCGGCCGGTGCCGACCTCGACCGAGACGCTCGCGCTGCCGATGTTCACGTTCGCCATCGACTTGGGCACCCAGTCGTCGGTGGCCGAGACGGCGGCCTGCTGCAGGTCGGAGTCGAGGGTCGTGTAGATCCGGTAGCCGCCGCGCTTGAAGGTGGCGTCGCGCTCGTCCTGGCTCGCACCGAACGCGTCGTCGTTCTTGATGACCCAGGTGACGTAGTCGCAGAAGAAGGCCGCGACTCCGGCCGTCTGGCAGCCGGTGCTCGGCTCGGTGATGTTCGGCGTCACGGGCTCGGCGACGGCCGCCTGCGCCTGCTCGGACGTCACCTTCGACTCGAGGTCCATGCGGGTGATGATGTAGTCGCGCCGGTCCCGGGTCTGCGGGTAGCCCTCCGCGGCGGGGTTCGCCGGGTCGCCGGGCCGGTCGAAGCGGAACTTCTCGGGGTTGTTCACGATCGCGACGAGCGCGGCGGACTGCGCGAGCGAGAGGTCCTTCGCGCTCACTCCGAAGTAGTAGCGGGCGGCCGCCTCGACGCCGTAGACGGTGCCGCCGAACAGGGCGATGTTGAGGTAGCCCAGCAGGATGTCGTTCTTCGGGTACTCCTTCTCGAGCCCGATGGCGAGCCGCATCTCGGCGACCTTCCGCTCCGGAGCGGTCTCCGTGGCCTCGCGGTAGGCCGCGTCGCGCTCGATCGGATCGCTGAGCGCCTCCGCCTTCTGCACGAGCACGTTCTTGACGTACTGCTGCGTGATGGAGGAGCCGCCCTGGACGTCCCCGCCCATGGCCGTCGTCGCGGCCGCGCGGACGGTGCCGAGCAGATCGATGCCGCCGTGCTCGTAGAAGCGGGGGTCCTCGGAGGCGACCACGGCGTCCTTCACGAACGGCGAGATCTCGTCCCAGCCCACCTCGACGCGGTTCTGGGCGTAGAAGGAGGCGAGCAGCACGTCGCCGCCGGAGGAGTCCTTCGCGTACACGTCGCTCTTCTCGGCGAGCGTGCCGATCTCGAGGTACTCGGGGAGGTTGTCGAACATCTCCACCGTGTTGCCGGCGGCCATGCCGCTCAGCGCGATCGCCGGCGTCACCGACGCGGCCACCAGGACTCCCGCGACGACGCTCATGGCGACGATGCCGATCAGACCGCCGACGGCGCCCCCGATGGTCTTCACGACTCTGGTCCCGCCCTGCCCCGACATAGAATCAGCGTAGTCGCCGCGCTCGGACGAGCCGCGGCGCTCATCCCGCCGACGCGCGGCGCTCAGCAGTCGTCCCGCACCGGCCGCACCCGAGGAGAGCCATGTCCGTCCCGCGCTGGGAGTACATCACCACCCCGCTGATGATCCACAACACCACGGCGATCCTGAACACCTGGGGATCCGAGGGCTGGGAGCTGGTCCAGATCGTGACCGGTCCCGAGGGCGGCCTCGTCGCGTACCTCAAGCGCCCCGTCGCCGAGGCCGGCGCGTGATCGCCGAGCGTCTCGCGGAGCTCGGCGTCGAGCTGCCGGCGGTCGCGGTCCCCGCCGGCGCCTACGTCCCCGCCGTCGTGCACGGCGGCCTCGTCTACACGGCCGGGCAGATCCCCTTCGTCGACGGCTCTCTGCCGCTGGTCGGCAAGGTCGGCGCCGAGGTGTCGCCCGAGCAGGCGAAGGAGCTGGCCCGCACCTGCGCCCTCAACGCGCTCGCGGCCGTCGCCGACGCGATCGGGTCGCTCGACCGGGTGACGCGGATCGTGAAGCTCACCGGCTTCGTCGCGTCCGCCTCCGGCTTCACCGGGCAGCCCGGCGTGATCAACGGCGCCTCGGAGCTGCTCGGCGACGTGTTCGGCGAGCCCGGCCGTCACGCGCGATCGGCCGTCGGGGTGGCGGAGCTGCCCCTCGGCGCTCCCGTCGAGGTCGAGCTGATCGTCGCCTTCGACTGACGCACCGCCCCCTCCTGCCCACGCGGCGGGAGGGGGCGTGCGGTGCCCGGTCAGTCCGCGGCGATCGCGGAGGAGATCACCGCCATCACCTGCGTGTCCGCGAGCGTCGTCGTGTCGCCCACGGCGCGTCCCTCCGCAACGTCGCGCAGCAGCCGGCGCATGATCTTCCCCGAGCGGGTCTTGGGCAGCTCCTGCACCACGAAGATCCGCTTCGGGCGGGCGATCGCGCCGATGTGCTCGGCGACGTGCGCCTTCAGGGTGGCCTCGAGCTCGTCGTGTCCGTGGGCCAGCGCCTCGGCCTGGCTCGCCTTCGCGATCACGAACGCGACCACGGCCTGGCCGGTGGTCTCGTCCGCGGCTCCCACGACGGCCGCCTCGGCGACGACCGGGTGGGAGACGAGGGCCGACTCGATCTCGGCGGTCGAGAGGCGGTGGCCGGAGACGTTCATCACGTCGTCCACGCGCCCCAGGAGCCAGAGGTCGCCGTCCTGGTCGCGACGCGCTCCGTCACCCGCGAAGTAGCGGTCGCCGAACTTCGACCAGTAGGTCTCGACGTAGCGCTCCGGGTCGCCCCAGATGCCGCGCAGCATCGCCGGCCAGGGCTCGGTGATCACGAGCAGTCCGCCCTCGTCGGCGCCGACCGGCGTCCCGGCGTCGTCGACCACGTCGATCGAGATCCCCGGCAGAGCGACCTGCGCGGACCCGGGCTTGAGAGTCGTCACCCCGGGCAGGGGGGACACCATCATCGCGCCGGTCTCGGTCTGCCACCACGTGTCGACGATGGGGGTGCGGCCGCCGCCGATGACGTCGCGGTACCAGACCCACGCCTCCGGGTTGATCGGCTCGCCGACCGATCCGAGCAGGCGCAGGCTCGAGAGGTCGAAGCGCTGCGGGATCTGCCGGCCGAGCTTCATGAAGGAGCGGATCGCCGTGGGAGCCGCGTAGAGGATCGTCACGCCGTGCTTCTCGACGATCTCCCACCAGCGGCCGGGATGCGGGCTGTCGGGAGTGCCCTCGTACATCACCTGGGTGGCGCCGTTGGCGAGCGGGCCGTAGACGACGTAGCTGTGCCCGGTGATCCAGCCCACGTCCGCGGTCGACCAGTAGACGTCCGACTCGGGGTGCAGGTCGAAGACCGCGCGGTGCGTGAAGGCGACCTGGGTGAGGTACCCGCCGCTGGTGTGCAGGATGCCCTTGGGCTTCCCGGTCGTGCCGCTCGTGTAGAGGATGAAGAGGGGCTGCTCGGCGGGGAACGGCTTGGCGACGTGGTCGGCGTCGACCGTCACGATCTCCTCGTGCCACCAGAGGTCGCGCCCCTCGTGCCAGGCGACCTCGTTGCCTCCGCGGCGCACGACCAGGACGTGCTGGACGCTGGACTCGCCGCCGAGGGCGAGCGCGGCGTCGACCGCCGGCTTCAGGGGCGAGACGGCGCCCTTGCGCCAGCCGCCGTCGGCGGTGATGACGAGTGTCGCCTCCGCGTCGTCGATGCGCGCGCGCAGGCTCTCGGCGCTGAAGCCGCCGAAGACGACGGAGTGGACCGCCCCCAGCCGGGCGACGGCCAGCATCGCGATGACCGCCTCCGGGATCATGGGCAGGTAGATCGCGACGCGGTCGCCGGCGCGGACGCCGAGGCTCGTGAGCAGGTTCGCGGCGCGCTTCACCTCGGCGGTGAGCTCGGCGTAGGTGATCGAGCGGGAGTCGCCGGGCTCGCCCTCCCAGTGCAGGGCGACGCGGTCGCCGTGGCCGGCCAGGACGTGGCGGTCGAGGCAGTTGTAGGCCACGTTCAGCTCACCGTCGTCGAACCACTTCGCGAACGGGGGCTCGCTCCAGTCGAGGGTGCGCGTGAACGGCCGGTGCCAGTGCAGGAGCTCGCGGCTCCGGTCGGCCCAGAAGGCGAGGCGGTCGGCCGCGGCCTCGTCGTAGAGCGCGGCGGTCGCGACCGCTCCGGCGGCGAGATCGGCCGGCGGCGGGAACCGGCGGGTCTCGTGGAGGAGGTTGTCGATGGCGTTCCGGTCGGCGGCCGGGGCGTCGGGGGGAGTGGACATCTGCGATTCGCTCCTTCGCGAGTGAGACGTTCGCCGGCCCGCGCGGTCGGCGTCGCACCACCGTAGCGCCCGCCTCCAGCGCGGATCGCCGAGCGCCGCAAGCTGGGTGCGGGGCGGGTGTCGGATAAGAGTCCGCAGAGAACAGGATCCGGGCTTGGCGAATCGCGATCCGTCCCCTACAGTTGCATACGGCCGAATGAACTTCGGCCCAGCGGCGCAAGTGATTCCCCCCAATCCAGCGCCGCCGAGGCGGCACCTGTTCCCCCCAATGGGTGCCGCCCCCTTCTTCCCGCCGGATCCGGCGGAGGGACGCCCCCGCTCGAGTCCTGCTCGCGGGGGCGTTTCCGCGTTGCCGGGACGTCTCGTCGTCGACTGGGCTTCTCTGCGCCGTGGGGCCCCTCCTCGGAGCGGCTCCCTGCCGAGAGCCCCGGGCCGCCCCTGCGCGCGCGTCCGGCCCGGGTCGTTCCTCCACAGGCGCCGACGCGGGCGTCTCTCCTCCGACCGGGCAGGGAGCGCCCGGCGCGCGGAACGGGCTCCTAGCGTGCCGGGATGACCCGCGACTTCGTCCCCCTCGTCCCCGCCGAGCACCGCCGCGACCCGCTGCCGGTGCGGCCCGCCGCCGCCGGTCTCGGGCTGCTCGCGCCGCACGCCGCGGATCCCGCGGTGACCGACCTCTTCGTGAACGGCGGCGCGGGCCTCTGGATCGACCGGGGCGGTGGTGCGGAGCGGGTTCCGGAGTGGACGCTCGACGCCGCCGGAGCACGGCGGCTGGCCGTCGCGCTGGTCGCGGCCGGTGGACGGCACGTCGACGAGGCGAGCCCGTGCGTGGACGTCAGGCTCCGCCACGGGGTCCGCGTGCACGTCGTGCTGCCGCCGGTGGCGACCGGGGGAGCGCTCGTGTCGGTGCGGGTGCCGCGGTCGGACTCCTGGACGCTCGGGGAGCTGCAGGCGGCCGGGATGCTGGACGACGACGGAGTGCGGCTTCTGCGCCGGGCGGTCCGCGAGCGGTGGAACCTGCTGATCACGGGAGCCGGTGGATCAGGCAAGACCACCCTGCTCGGCGCCCTGCTCGGGTGCGCGGCGCCGACCGAGCGGATCGTGGCCATCGAGGACGTCGGCGAGCTCCGGCCGGCGCACCCGCACGTCGTCTCGCTCGAGGCGCGGCAGCCCAACCTCGAGGGCGCCGGTGCCGTGGGCCTGGACCGGCTCGTGCGGGAGGCGCTGCGGATGCGTCCGGACCGCCTGGTCCTCGGCGAGTGCCGCGGCGTCGAGCTGCGCGAGCTGCTGTCCGCGCTGAACACCGGGCACGACGGCGGTGCGGGGACCCTCCACGCGAACTCCCTCGAGGACGTGCCCGCGCGTCTCGAGGCGCTCGGGGTCCTCGCGGGACTCGGGCCCGAGGCGATCGCCCGCCAGACGGTCAGCGCGATCGACCTGGTGCTCCACCTCGAGCGCCGCGACGGGCGGCGGCGGCTGGCGGCATTCGGGACGTTCGCGCTCGACGCGGCCGGCCGCCTGAGGGTCGAGGACGGGTCGCTCCCGAGCGCCTCGAGGTCGAGCGCGTGACGGGCCGCGACGGGCTGGACGAGGTCGCGGCCGTCGTGCACCGACTGGCCGTCCTCCTCGCGGCGGGAGTGGCTCCCGCGTCGGCCCTCGGGCATCTCGCGGGGGCGGAGGGGGCGGACAGCGGGGACGCGCGGCGGCGGCGACTGCTCCGGGCGGTGTCGGAGGAGGCCGGCCGCGGGGGCGACGTGACGGAGGCGCTGCTGCGCGGGACGCCGGTTTCGCGGCGGAGCGGCTCGGAGCGGAAGCGGCCGCGACGGCGAGCGCCGGACACCGGTGAGGCGACCGCGTGGGCAGCGCTGGCCGCCGCGTGGCGGGTGGCCGCCGACTCCGGCGCGCCGGTCGCCGCCGCTCTCGGCGAGCTGGCGGAGTCCCTGCGCGAGCTGGCGCGCGCCCGCCGGGACATCGAGGTGGCTCTGGCCGGTCCCTCCGCCACCGGGAGGGTCGTGAGCGCGCTGCCGCTGGCGGCGCTGGGTCTGGGGGCACTGCTGGGCTTCGACGTGGTCGGCGTGCTCCTCGGGACGGTGCCCGGTGCGGTCTGCCTGGTCGGGGGAGCCGGGTTGATGGCGGCCGCGCACGCGTGGGCGCGGCGCCTCGTCCGAAGCGCGGCCCCGGCCGATCCGGCGCCCGGGCTCGCGCTCGACCTCCTCTCGGTGGCGCTGGCCGGTGGCGGCTCGATCGAGTCGTCGCGCGCCCGGGTCGTGGCGGCGCTCGCCGAGTGCGGGCTCGACTCGGGCGAGCGCGTGCTCTCCGACGCGGACCCGGTGCTCGCCCTCTCCGCGGCGGCGGGTGTGCCGGCCGGACGCCTGCTCCGGAGCGAGGCGGCTCTGGTCCGGGCACGGGCGTCCTCCGGGGCGCGGGAGCGAGCCGCTCGGCTCGGCGTGACCCTGATGCTGCCGCTCGGGATCTGCGTGCTGCCGGCGTTCCTGCTGCTCGGAGTGGCTCCGATGGTCGTCTCGGTGCTGCTCTCGACGTTCTCGGTGGCGGCGTGACGCGGTCGACCGCTCCTCCACAGGGGCGGGATCGGGAGGCGTCTCCACGGATCGGCCGGAGGGTCGATCGGTGGGATCGGGAGTCAGCGATCCTCGGAGGAGGGGCACGGAGCGGGGCGGAACGGAGCAGGACGGATGAGAAGTGACACGGCGATCAGCGGCGGGGGAGGCTCCCGGAGTCGAGGACTCGGTAGGAGCAGGGATGCGGGAAGTGGTGTGCCCGGAACGAGCCGGGGCTCGAGGAGCGGCGGAGGTGCGGCGTCCGGCGGAGGAACGGGCATCGACGTCTCCGCGGGGCGCGTCGAGTGGCGCCGACCCGGGTGGGGAGGTCTCGGCGCTCTGGGCGACGAGGAGGGGTCGGCGACGGCGGAGTACGCGATCGCGACGATGGCCGCAGTCGGTTTCGCCGGGCTGCTGGTGGTCATCCTCAAGGGCGACGAGGTGCGGAGCATCCTGACCGACCTGGTGACCCGCGCGCTCACCGCGGCGGGATGAGAGGCCTTCCGCTGCTGCGCGGGCGGCTCGTCCAGGAGGAGGGCTCGGCCACTGCCGAGCTCGCGCTCGTGCTCCCGGCGGTGGTCGCGGTGCTGGCGCTGTGCCTGGGGTCGGTAGCGGCCTCGGCGCAGTACGTCCGGCTCGTCGACGCGGCCGCCGACGCGGCCCGGTCCGCGGCCCGGGGCGACGACCCCCGCGCGCCGCTCGCCCGGGTGACGGGGGCGTCGCTCACGGCGGGGGAGCAGGACGGACTGGTCTGCGTCGACGTCGCGGCCCGGCTGCGCCCGCTCCCGGCGGTCTCGCTCCCGGTCTCGGTCCGGTCCTGCGCGCTGGGCGGGGGCGGATGATCCGCCGGCTCCCCGGGGCTGTCCGCGACCGGGAGGAGGGATCGGCCGCGGTCGTGGCGATCGGAGTCGTCGCGGGCACGATCCTGGTGACGGCCGCCGTCCTCGCCGGCTGCGCAGGAGTCGTCGGGCACCAGCGAGCGGTCGCCGCCGCGGACGCCTCGTCCCTGGCAGCGGCCGACGTCGCCTCCGGCCTGCTGGCCGGGGATCCGTGCGGACGTGCCGCCGCCGTAGCCCGCGCGAACGGCGCCGAGCTCGTCCTCTGCGACGTCGACGGCGGCGTCGCGAGAACGGAGGCGGCCGTCACCGCGGGTCCGCTCTCCCTCACGGCGCGGTCGAGGGCCGGCCCGCCGCCCTGAGGGCGGGGGCAGCAGCGGGCGTCGTCCGGACCGAGGTCCGGACGACGCCGCGGGAGCGCGTCAGTCGGAGGAGAGTCGCTGGTACCGGTACGCGGCGGCGGTCGGCAGGGCGCCCGCGCCCTCGTCGTGCTCGAGGCCGCCGGCGAGGAGGTAGATGTAGCGGGAGCCCGCCCTCGCCCCGGGGATCTCGAGGCGTGCGGCGGGGGCCTGATCGTCGCCGTATCCCCGGCGGAGGGTCTTGCCCTCCAGCGGTCCGTCGAGGAGCTTGGCCGTGTAGGCGGAGGTCGTGGTGGTGTGCGTCGTTGCCATGCCTCATCATGCGCCGATCGGCGCCGCGCGTCACCCCCGTCGACGGCAGGCCGGGCAGGCGGCTCCGAGGCCGTGTCCAGCGTCCTCCCGAGGTCCCCGTGTCCTCGGGAGGGGGCAGCACGTCCGGGGTCAGTGTGTATGGTGTGCCTGTCGGGCGCCCCCGCCGATGGGGACGCGTCGCCGTTCCCCGCACCACGTCGCCGCGCACCGTCTCCCCGCAGCAGGGGACGTCGGACCACTGGTCGTCCGACCCGACAGCACCAATCGAGGAGAACTGTGTCCGGCACGAAGAAGCTGGTGATCGTCGAGTCGCCGGCGAAAGCCAAGACCATCGCCCAGTACCTGGGCGACGGCTACGAGGTGCTCGCCTCCGTCGGGCACATCCGCGATCTCATCGAGCCGAAGAACCTCCCCCCGGAGCTGAAGAAGGGCCCGCTGGGCAAGTTCTCCGTCGACGTCGACAACGGCTTCGAGCCCTATTACGTCGTGTCCGACCAGAAGAAGAAGACGGTCGCCGACCTCAAGCGCGCGCTGAAGAACGCCGACGAGCTCTACCTCGCCACTGATGAGGACCGCGAGGGCGAGGCCATCGCGTGGCACCTCCTCGAGGAGCTCAAGCCCAAGGTCCCCGTGCACCGCATGGTCTTCCACGAGATCACGAAGGACGCGATCCAGAAGGCGCGCGACAACACCCGGGACATCGACACCTCCCTGGTCGACGCCCAGGAGACCCGCCGCATCCTCGACCGCCTCTACGGCTACGAGATCTCGCCCGTGCTGTGGCGCAAGGTCGGCCCCGGGCTCTCGGCCGGCCGGGTGCAGTCGGCCGCGACCCGCCTGGTGGTCGACCGCGAGCGGGAGCGCCTGGCGTTCGTGTCGGCGAGCTACTGGGACCTCGCCACCGTGCTGGCGCCCGAGTCGGACGCCGCGGCGGGCTTCGACGCCCGCCTGGCCCGGCTCGACGGCAAGCGGATCGGAAGCGGCCGCGACTTCGACGACCGCGGTCAGCTGAAGGGCGACGTCACCGTCCTCGACGAGTCCACCGCCGGTGCCCTCGCCGAGGCGCTGCGCGACCCCGCCACCACGGTCCGGGTCTCGAACCTCGAGTCCAAGCCGTACTCGCGCCGCCCCGCCGCCCCGTTCACCACGTCCACGCTCCAGCAGGAGGCGGCGCGCAAGCTCCGCTTCTCGGCGCGCCAGACGATGAGCGTCGCGCAGTCGCTCTACGAGAACGGCTTCATCACCTACATGAGGACCGACTCGCCCGGGCTCTCGCAGCAGGCGCTGAACGCCGCACGCACTCAGGCCGCGTCCCTCTACGGAGCCGAGACCGTCCCGGACAAGCCCCGGCTGTACTCCGGCAAGAACAAGAACGCGCAGGAGGCGCACGAGGCCATCCGGCCAGCGGGCGAGACCTTCCGCACCCCGGACCAGCTCTCGGGCACCCTCCGCGGCAACGACCTCCGCCTCTACGAGCTCATCTGGAAGCGCACCGTCGCCTCGCAGATGGCCGACGCCAAGGGCTCGACCGCCACCGTGACGCTGCTCGCCGAGCCGGCCGGCGACGTCGCGAAGACCGCCGAGTTCACCGCCTCCGGAACCGTCATCACCTTCCGCGGATTCCTCCTCGCCTACGAGGAGGGGCGCGACGAGGAGCGTCACGGCGCCCGCGACGAGAAGGACGCCAAGCTGCCGGTGCTCGAGGTCGGCCAGAGCCTGGTCGTCGCCGAGGTCGAGGCCAAGGGCCACGAGACCTCGCCGCCCCCGCGCTACACGGAGGCGAGCCTGGTCAAGGCGCTCGAGGAGCTCGGCATCGGCCGGCCCTCCACCTACGCGTCGATCATCTCCACCATCGTCGACCGCGGCTACGTCACTCCGCGCGGCACCGCCCTCGTGCCCAACTGGATCGCCTTCTCGGTGGTCCGGCTGCTCGAGGACTTCTTCTCCGACCTGGTGGAGTACGACTTCACCGCCGAGATGGAGGGCGACCTCGACCGCATCGCCGGCGGCGAGGAGGACCGCGTCGCCTGGCTCAACCGCTTCTACTTCGGCGGAGGCACGCACCCCGGGCTCCGACACGTCGTGGACAACCTCGGCGAGATCGATGCGAAGAGCATCAACTCCGTCCGGATCACCGACGACATCACCCTGCGCATCGGCAAGTACGGCCCCTACCTCGAGGTGGCCCAGGAGGAGGGGCAGGAGACGCCGCGTCGCGTCAACCTGCCGCTCGAGCTGGCTCCCGACGAGCTCACGCCCGCCAAGGCGCAGGAGCTCGTCGACGCCCCGGTGCAGACCGACCGCGTGCTGGGAAGCAACCCCGACTCGGGCAAGACCGTCGTCGTCAAGGACGGGCGCTTCGGCCCCTACGTGACCGAGGTCGATCCGGAGCCGGAGACCGCGGCGGATCCCGCCACCGGGGAGGTCGTCGAGCCCGTGCCCGCGAAGCGCGGCGCGAAGAAGCCCGCTGTCGTGAAGCCGCGCACCTCCTCCCTCTTCAAGTCCATGGACGTCGCGTCGATCGACCTGGCGACGGCGCTGCGCCTGCTCGACCTGCCGCGCACGGTCGGTGACGACCCCGAGAGCGGCGAGCCGATCACGGCTCAGAACGGCCGGTACGGCCCGTACATCAAGAAGGGCACCGACAGCCGGTCGCTCACCAGCGAGGACCAGATCTTCGAGGTCGACCTGCCGACGGCGCTCGAGATCTTCGCCCAGCCGAAGTACGGGGCGCGACGCGCGTCGAGCGCGCTGAAGGAGTTCGAGGCGGACCCCGTCAGCGGCAAGCCGATCCGGATCCGCGACGGACGCTTCGGCGCCTACGTGACCGACGGCGAGACCAACGTCACGATCTCCAAGGGCCTGACGATCGAGGAGATCGACTTCGAGCAGGCGGTCCAGATGCTCGCCGACAAGCGCGCGAAGGGCCCGGCCAAGAAGGCTCCGGCCAAGCGCGCGCCGGCCAGGAAGCCCGCGGCGAAGACGACCGCGGCCAAGACGACGGCGGCCAAGACGACGGCGGCGAAGACGACGGCGGCGAAGACCGCGGCCGCGAAGACCACCACGGCTGAGACCACCGCGGCCAAGACGACCGCGGCGAAGACGACCGCGGCCGCCAAGAAGACGACCGCAGCGAAGAAGCCCGCCGCGCCCCGCGCCACCGCCGCGAGCCGCGCGGCCGCGGCGGCCGCCGCCGAGACGTCGGACGCGACGGAGTCGTGACCGGGCTGTTCGTCACCCTCGAGGGCGGGGACGGCGCGGGCAAGACCACGCAGGCCCGGCTGCTCGAGGAGTGGCTGGGCACGCGGGGCGAGACCGTCGTCCGCACCCGCGAGCCCGGAGGAACCGAGGTGGGCCTGCAGATCCGCGAGATCGTTCTGCACCACCGCGGCGAGATCGATCCGCGGGCCGAGGCCCTGCTCTACGCGGCGGACCGCGCTCAGCACATCGGGACGCTCGTGCGACCGGCGCTCGAGCGCGGCGAGGTCGTCGTGCAGGACCGCTACATCGACTCCTCCGTCGCCTACCAGGGAGCCGGGCGGGTCCTCGACGCCGTCGAGGTCCGGCGGCTCTCGGAGTGGGCCACCCACGACCTGAGGCCCGACCTCACCGTCCTGCTCGACCTCGACCCCGCCGTCGCGCGGGGCCGGCTCGACGCGGCCCGCACGCGCTTCGACCGGCTGGAGGCCGAGAAGGCGGAGTTCCACGGGCGCGTGCGCGAGGCGTTCCTGGCGATCGCCGAGACGGACGCCGAGCGCTTCCTCGTCGTGGACGCCGGTCTCCCCGTCGAGGAGATCGCGGCCGCGGTGCGGGAGCGGGTCGCCGCGCTCCTCGACGGCGCGTCGGCTGTCGGTGCTCGCGGTTAGCCTGGTGGCATGACCGTCTGGAGCCAGCTCGTCGGGCAGGAGCACGCCATCGGCGCCCTGCAGGACGCCTCGACGCCCCGGGACGACCGTGGCCGGGAGTCGTCGTCGATGACGCACTCCTGGCTCATCACCGGCCCTCCCGGGTCCGGCCGCTCGAACCTCGCCTACGCGTTCGCCTCCGCACTGCTCTGCCGCCACGGCGGCTGCGGGGAGTGCCCCGACTGCCGCCAGGTCGCCGCCCGCTCCCATCCCGACCTCGCCGTGCTGACGACCGAGCGCGTGATCATCTCGATCGACGAGGTGCGGCGGCTGGTCAGCAGCTCGCAGTACTCGCCCTCGGTGTCGCGCTACCGCGTCATGGTCATCGAGGACGCCGACCGGATGAGCGAGCGCACGTCCAACGTGCTGCTGAAGGCGCTCGAGGAGCCGCCGGAGCGCACGGTCTGGATCCTGTGCGCCCCGAGCGAGGCCGATCTGCTCCCCACCATCCGCTCCCGCGTCCGCTCCGTGCGGCTCCGCGTGCCGAGCGTCGAGGACGTCGCCGGTCTCCTCGAGCGCCGCGACGGGGTCGACCCCGAGACCGCCGAGCGCGCCGCCCGCCAGGCTCAGAGCCACATCGGGATGGCGCACCGCCTGGCGACCGACGCGAACGCGCGCGAGCGCCGCGAGGAGACGCTCCGCATCGCCCTGCGACTCCGCGGCGTCTCGGACGCGGTGCTCGGCGCTGCGCGGATGATCGAGGTCGCGACCGAGGACGCCAAGGCGATCACCCTCGAGCGCGACGAGGCCGAGCGGCAGCAGGCGCTGCGCTCGCTCGGCGTCGAGCCCGGAGGCACCGTGCCCGCGCAGCTCCGCTCGCAGCTGCGGGCGCTCGAGGAGGATCAGAAGCGACGCGCGACGCGGAGCCTCCGCGACGGCCTCGACCGGATCCTCGTCGACCTGCTCTCCCTCTACCGCGACGTGGTGCGCCTCCAGCTCGGAGCGCCCGGCGGCGTCATCAACGAGGAGGTCCGGACCGAGATGACCGCGCTCGCCGACGCGACTCCGCCCGACCGCACGCTCGCCGTCCTCGACGCGATCGCGACCGCCCGGCAGCGGATCGACGCGAACGTCTCCCCGGTCCTCGCTCTCGAGGCGCTGCTCGTCGTCGCGGCGCGCCGCCCGGTGGCCGCGTGAGGCGGGGGCGCCGGTCGGCCGCCGTCGTCGCGCTCGCCGCGGCCGCGTCCCTCCTGACCGGCTGCTTCGCGCCCGGCCCGAGCGTCGACCGGACCTCCACCCCCTATCCGCAGACCGTCGACGACTCCCTGGAGCGCTACTACTCGCAGGTGCTGGTCTGGGACGACTGCGGCGACGGCGCTCTCTGCACCGACGCGACAGTCCCGCTCGACTGGGACGACCCCTCGGGGGAGACGGCGTCGATCGCCCTGGTGCGCCGACCCGCGACGAAGGGACCGGCGATCGGCTCCCTGCTCGTGAACCCGGGCGGACCGGGAGCGTCGGGCGTCGACTTCATCCGCGACAGCGCCGACTACGCGGTCGACTCCGCGCTCGCCGCCCGGTACGACGTCGTCGGCTTCGATCCGCGCGGAGTGGGCGCCTCCACCGCGGTCTCCTGCCTCGACGCCGCGGGCCTCGACTCCTACCTCTACGACATCACGCCCGGGGAGCGGGGCAGCGACGAGTGGATCCAGGCGCAGCGCACGACCGCTGCCGCGTTCGCCGCCGCCTGCCAGGAGCGCAGCGGGCCGCTGCTGCCCGAGGTCGGCACCCCTAGCGCCGCCCGTGATCTCGACGTGCTGCGCGCGGCACTCGGCGACGAGACGCTGCACTACCTCGGCTACTCCTACGGCACGTTCCTCGGAGCGACCTACGCCGGGCTGTTCCCGGACCGGGTCGGCCGCCTCGTCCTCGACGGCGCGATCGATCCGGCGGCCACCTCGTTCGACGTGGTGCGCGAGCAGGCGAAGGGGTTCGAGAGCGCACTGCGCGCCTACCTCGCCGACTGCCTCCGCTCGGACGACTGCCCGTTCACCGGCACCGTCGACGCGGGGATGGCCCAGCTGAAGCGCATGCTCGAGGACGTGGACGCCTCGCCGATCCGGGCCGCCGATGGCCGTGAGCTCGGCGCGAGCACGCTGTTCACCGCGATCGTCTACCCGCTTTACGACGCCACGGCGTGGGGAGCGCTGAGCGAGATGCTGGCCGGCGTCCGCCGGGGCGACGCCGCGGTCGCGTTCCAGTACGCGGACGCCTACAACGGGCGCGACGCGGACGGCCGGTACGCGGACAACACCACCGAGGCGTTCCTCGCGATCAACTGCGTCGACTACTCCTACGACGCCGACACCGTCTCGATGCGCGCCGACGAGGCCGCTCTCGAGCAGGCCGCGCCGACGATCGGCCGCTACATGGCCTACGGCGACATCCTCTGCAGCGAGTGGCCGGCGGCGTTCGAGGGCTCCCGCGAGCCGATCACCGCGGAGGGCTCGGCGCCCATCCTGGTCGTGGGCACCACGAACGATCCCGCGACGCCCTACGTGTGGGCGCAGGCGCTCGCGGGCGAGCTCTCCGCCGGTCACCTGGTCACCTACGACGGCGAGGGCCACACGGCCTACAACAAGTCGACGTCCTGCGTGAACGACGCGGTCGACGCGTACCTGCTCGAGGGGACCGTCCCGGAGGTGGACCCGAAGTGCTGACCGAGCAGGAGCGGTCCCGCGAGCAGCAGCCCGGGCTTCGCGAGCGCAAGCGCCTGGCCACGCGGCGGGCGATCGAGATCGCCGTCCTCCGCCTCGCTAGCGAGCGCGGGCCGGAGCGCGTGACCATCGACGACGTCTCGCGCGCCGCCGACGTCTCCACGCGCACCTTCTTCAACTACTTCGCCTCGAAGGAGGACGCGCTGGTCGGCGGGCTCCCGGTCATCGCCGACGAGACGGCGGCGGCGTTCGTCGCGGGCCGGGGCGCCGTGCTCGAGGACCTGCAGCGGGTCTTCGTCGCCGCGATGGAGGAGCCGCTCGAGGAGGACCGGGAGCTGCACGTCCTCCGCCGCGCGCTCTTCCGCGAGCACCCGCATCTGGTCGGTCTGAAGATCGCGGGCATGCGCGAGTTCGAGCTCGCGGTCGAGGGGCTCGTCGCCGAGCGTCTCGGCCAGGAGGACGACGACGCGGAGCGGGTGCGCAGCCGGGCGCGGATGCTGACGCTCCTCGGGCTCGCCGCCGTCCGCCACGCCTGGGCGGCCTGGGTCGATCACGACGGCCGGGAGGCCCTGCCCGGACGCATCGCCCGCTCCTTCGAGGAGCTCCGCGGCGCGCTCGCCTGAGCCGAGCGCGGCGGTCGCCGCCGCCGTCGCGGAGCCTCTGCTCGACCGCGCCGTCCTGATTCACGCCCGGGGGCGCGAGCAGGCTATGCTGTGTAATCGTGTCCGGGGCTCAGGCCCCGCGTGCACGCCGCCTTAGCTCAGTCGGCAGAGCGTCTCACTCGTAATGAGAAGGTCGTGGGTTCGATTCCCACAGGCGGCTCCCTCTCCCGTCATCCGCGACGTGCCGGCCGGATCCGCGAGTTCCCGGCCTCATCCTCGACGTCCAGGTCGCGTCGAACTCGTGTCGCTACCCTGTTGCGGATGACCGACACGCCTCCTCCCCGCCGTCGCCGCACTCTCGTGGTCGCCGCGGTGCTCGTGGCCGCCGTGCTCGGTGGCGGCGCCTTCGGCGTGGGGACGGCCCTCGGCAGCGCCGCGGAGCCCGGGGCGCTGCCCGTCGTCTCGACCCCGACCGCCACCGCGACTCCCGCACCGACGCCGACGGCCACGGCGCGGCCCACCGCCGAAGCGGCGGCCGAGGCGCTCCGCACCTGCTCGGTGGCGGGGCTCGCTACCGACCCGCGCCTGGGCTCGATGCAGGCGCGTGTGGTCGACGCCGCGACGGGCGAGGTCCTGTTCGACCGCGGGGGCGGGACCGCGTCCCGCACCGCCTCCGCCCTCAAGATCCTCACGGCCGCGTCGGCGCTCGCGGTCCTCGGCCCGGACACGCGCATCGCCACCACCGTGGTCCGCGGGAGCGAGCCCGGAAGCGTCGTCCTCGTCGGCGGGGGAGACCTCACCCTGACCCGGCTCCCGACCGGCCGGGAGTCGACCTACGCCGGAGCGGCCCACCTCGACGACCTCGCGGCGCAGGTCGAGAGCGCCTGGGAGGCGGACCCGTCCACCGCCGGGACGCCGATCACGTCGCTGGTGCTCGACTCCTCCCTCTACTCGGGCGAGACCTGGCAGCCGAGCTGGAACCGCAAGGAGCAGGTCGACGGCTACATGCCCGAGATCACGGCGCTCCAGGTGGACGGCGATCGCGTGGACCCCACGGCCTCGACCTCCGAGCGCGGCACGGATCCGGTCGGCCGGGCCGGAGAGGCGTTCGCCGACGAGCTGGACGGCTCGCCCGTGGTCTCCACCGGGACCGCTCCCGCTGGCGCCGCGGTTCTCGGCACGGTGGAGTCGGCCCCGGTCGGCACGCTCGTGCAGCAGATGCTGCTCGTCTCCGACAATGCGATCGCCGAGATGCTCGCGCGGCTCGTCGCGATCCGCACCGGCGCGGGCAGCGACTTCGCTGCCGAGCAGGCCGGTGTGCTGCAGGGGCTCGCCGGTTACGGCGTCGACACGTCCGGGATCGCGATCGTCGACGGCTCCGGCCTGAGCGACGACAACGCGGTCGCGCCGGCGTACTTCACCGAGCTGCTCCGGAAGGTGCAGGCCCGCGAGGGGCAGCTGGGGATCCTCCTGGACGGCCTGCCGGTGTCGGGCCGGACGGGCTCGCTCTCCTACTCCGACCGCTTCGCCGGCGACAACGCCGCGGCAGACGGCGCGGTGCGGGCGAAGACGGGCTGGATAGACACCGGCTACACCCTGGCCGGCGTGGTCACCGCGGCGGACGGCACCGAGCTGACCTTCGCGGTCTACGCTCTCGGCGACGTCTCCGACTCGGCGAAGACCGCGATCGACACTCTCGTGACGGGTGTGTACCGTTGCGGATCCTCGCTCTCCGATTCCTGACGCGGGCGGGTCGACCTCCTGCTCCTCCTCGCTACCTCCTCCCGGAAGGCCCACGATGACCACCGCACTCCTCATCGTCGACGTGCAGAACGACTTCACCGAGGGCGGCGCGCTCGCCGTCACAGGCGGCGCGGCCGTCGCCCAGGGCATCACCGCGCATCTGGCGGCGCACGCCGACCGGTACTCCGCGGTGCTGGCCTCCCGCGACTGGCACGAGGGCGACTCCGACAACGGCGGCCACTTCGCGGTGGAGCCGGACTTCGTCGACAGCTGGCCCGTCCACTGCGTCGCCGGCACGGACGGCGCGCGGTTCCACCCGGCCCTGGACACCGCTCGGATCGACGTGCAGATCCTCAAGGGACAGGGCCGTCCCTCCTACTCGGCCTTCGAGGGCACGACGGAGGCGGGCGAGGAGCTCGGCGCCGTGCTCGCGGAGCGGGGCGTCACCGCGCTCGACGTCGTGGGACTCGCGACCGACCACTGCGTGCGCGCCTCGGCACTCGACGCGCGACGGGCGGGGCTCGAGGTCCGCGTGCTCGAGGACCTGGTCGCGGGCGTCTCCGAGGAGGCGAGTGCCGCGGCGCTGCGCGAGCTCACGGAGGCGGGAATCCGCGTCGAGCGGTCCGTCTGAGGGCTCGTCCCTCCACAGGGCTCACGGAGGCGCAGGTCCTCGCGGCTCCCGGCGACCCCGCCCCCGGAGCGATCGCCCGTCCTACACTGGGAGGACGAGAAGCTCCTCCTGGCGCGGTCTGCGCGCTCCGATCCGAAGAAGTGGTTCCCTCCTGTGACTGATTCCGTCGCGTCCCGCGCCGCCGAGACCGCTCTGCTCGCCCGCATCCCCACGCAGCTGCTGATCGGCGGTGAGTGGGTGGACGCCTCCGGCGGCGGCTCGATCGACGTCGAGGACCCGGCCACCGGAGCGGTCCTGGTCTCGATCGCCGACGCGACTCCGGAGGACGGGGTCCGGGCGCTCGACGCCGCCGTCGCCGCCGGTCCGTCGTGGGCCGCGACGGCGCCGCGGAAGCGGGGCGAGATCCTCCGGCGGGCGTTCGACCTCCTGCAGGAGCGCACCGAGGAGTTCGCGCTCCTGATGGCGCTCGAGATGGGCAAGCCGGTCGCGGAGGCGAGGGGCGAGGTCGTGTACGGCGGCGAATTCCTCCGCTGGTTCAGCGAGGAGGCGGTGCGCATCAGCGGACGCTACGGAGTCTCGCCCGAGGGCAGCGGCCGGATGATCGTCTCGCAGCACCCGGTGGGCCCCTGCTACCTCATCACGCCCTGGAACTTCCCGCTCGCGATGGCGACGCGGAAGATCGCTCCGGCGCTGGCGGCGGGCTGCACCGTCGTCGTGAAGCCGGCCGAGCTCACTCCGCTCACCACGCTCGCCTTCGCGGCGCTGCTCGCCGAGGCGGGGCTCCCCGACGGCGTACTCAACGTGGTCACCACGTCCTCGGCGGGAGCCGTGTCGGCTCCGATCCTGTCGGATCCCCGCCTGCGGAAGGTGTCCTTCACCGGCTCCACTCCCGTCGGGCGCACGCTGCTGCAGCAGGCGTCCGAGAACGTGCTGCGGACCTCGATGGAGCTGGGCGGCAACGCGCCCTTCGTCGTGTTCGAGGACGCCGACCTCGACCGGGCGGTCGAGGGCGCGATGCTCGCGAAGTTCCGCAACATCGGCCAGGCCTGCACGGCCGCCAACCGCTTCTTCGTGCACGAGTCGATCGCCGAGGAGTTCGCCGCGCGGATCGTGGAGCGCGTGCGCGCTCTGCGCGTCGGCCGCGGCACCGAGGACGGGGTGACCATCGGCCCGCTGATCGACGAGCGCGCGGTCGAGAAGGCGTCCGCGCTGGTGGAGGACGCCGTCTCCCGCGGCGCGCGCCTGCTCACCGGCGGCGATCGGATCGAGGGGGCCGGCCACTTCTACCGGCCGACCGTGCTCGCGGGGGTCGACCGGGAGAGCGAGATCCTGCGCACGGAGATCTTCGGCCCGGTGCTCGCGATCGTGCCGTTCACCGACGAGGACGACGCCGTCGAGCTCGCCAACGACACCGAGTACGGACTGGTGTCCTACGTCTTCACGCGCGACCTCGCCCGCGGTCAGCGGATGATCGAGCGGCTCGCCACCGGGATGATGGGCCTCAACGTCGGCGTGGTGTCGAACGCGGCGGCGCCCTTCGGCGGGGTGAAGCAGTCGGGCCTCGGCCGCGAGGGCGGACTCGAGGGGATCCACGAGTACCTCAGCACCAAGTACACGCTCACCCCCGACCCCTTCGCCTGATCCGGTGGAGCGGATCGAGGTCACCGCGCTCGACGACCCGAGGCTGCGCGACTACGCCCACGCCACGGACGTCGCGCTGAAGAACGCCCGCGGCCCGCACGGCCTGTACATCGCGGAGTCGGCGCTCGTGCTCGAGCGTGCGCTCGCCGCCGGGCACCGGCCGCGCTCGGTGCTCGCCCTCGGCGGATCGGCAGGCGAGGCCGAGCGCCTGGTCGGCTGCTTCGACGTCCCCGTCTTCACGGGCCCGGGTGAGCTCCTGGCCGAGCTCACCGGGTACACCCTGCACCGCGGCCTGATCGCGGCGATGGACCGGCCCGTGCTGCCCGACCCGTCCGACCTGCTCGCGGGAGCGCGCCGCGTCGTCGTGCTCGAGGACGTGGTCGACCCGACGAACGTCGGCGCGATCTTCCGCTCCGTCGGGGCCATCGGAGCCGATGCCGTGCTGGTGACGCCGCGCTGCTCCGATCCGTACTACCGCCGCGCCATCCGCGTGAGCATGGGAACGGTCCTCCAGGTGCCCTGGACGCGCGTCGGCGACTGGCCGTCGACGCAGCGGCTCCTGCACGGAGCGGGCTTCACGATCGCGGCGATGGCTCTGACCCCGGAGGCGGTGCCCCTGCGGGACTTCGCCGCCCGCGCTCCGGACCGCGTCGCCCTCGTGCTCGGCACCGAGGGGCAGGGTCTCACCGCCGACGCGCTCGCCGCCGCCGATGTCGCCGTCCAGATCCCGATGCGGCACGGGATCGACTCGCTCAACGTCGCTGCGGCGTCGGCGGTCGCGATGTGGGCGCTCGCCGAGCCCTCCTGACAGGCGCGCCTGTGCCCCGTTGGGGGTGCCACTGGGGCGTGAGAGCGCGCCCAGCGCTCGCCGGAAGCATCGACTGCGCTACCGTGGCCGCACTCCTGCCCGCAGCCGTCACGAACGAGGTCGTCCATGCTCCTGCGCACGACGCTCCGCCCGCCCGTCGCGCTGCTCGTCGGAGTCGCGCTCGCACTGAGCCTCACCGCCTGCTCCGGTCCCGCCGCGGAGGTGCCGGACGGGTCCGTGCGCGACTCGGGCTCCGTCGCGACCGCCGCCCCGGCGCCCACCGGCACAGCCGATCCCGAGAGCGGCGCGCGCATGACCCGCCTGATCAGCGACTGCCTCGCCCGCTACGGCCTGAGCGACCGGCCGCCGCTCGCGAGCCCGCTTGCGGAGGAGGAGGTCCGCCTGGCGGCGCAGCGCGCCCGGGACGCCTACGACGCCACCCTGACCGACTGCTCGGCGCAGGCGCTCGCGTCCGGAGAGCCGAGCAGTGATCCGACGGGGGAGCCCGGCAGCGAGCCGACCGACGAGCCCGACGCCGACTCCACCCCCGCTCCGGCGGGCTGACCGTGCGACTCGAGGGGACGTCCGCGCTGATCGCGGGGGGAGCATCCGGACTGGGAGCCGCGACGGCGACGGCGCTCGACGCCGCAGGAGCGCACGTGGTCGTGCTCGACCTGCCGCACGCGGTGGAGGCCGCGCGTCTGCCCGCCTCCGTGCAGCTGATCGCCGGGGACGTCCTCGATCCGGACGCCGTCTCGCGCGCCGTGGCGGCGGCGGGGGAGCTGCGCGTCGCCGTGAGCTGTGCGGGCGTGGCCACACCCGGGCGGCTGCTCGGACGCGACGGGCCGCTGCCGCTCGAGCAGTTCGACCGGGTGCTGCGGATCAACACGACCGGGACGCTCAACGTGCTGCGCCTCGCCGCGGCGTCGATCGCCGAGCGGGAGCCGATCGATGGGGAGCGGGGAGTCCTGGTCACGACCGCCTCCGTCGCCGCCTTCGAGGGGCAGATCGGACAGGCGGCCTACGCCGCGTCGAAGGGAGCCGTGGCGGCGATGACCCTGCCGCTCGCGCGCGAGCTCGCGGCCCGGCTCGTGCGCGTGGTGTCGATCGCACCGGGCACGTTCGACACGCCCCTGCTCGCCGGGCTGCCGGACAAGGCCCGCGAGGCGCTCGGCTCGGCGACGCCGCATCCGGCCCGCCTCGGACGCCCCGAGGAGTTCGCGGCCCTGGTGCGGCACATCGTCGAGAACCCCATGATCAACGGCGAGACCATCCGGCTCGACGGGGCCCTGCGGCTGCCGCCGCGCTGAGGGACGAGCGGGCGCAGGCTGCCGGGCGAGACGTGCGGGCGTCTCGTCACGGCGCTGCGCGGCTGGTCGACCGGCATGAGGCAGCGGCGGTCGCGAGACGCCGCTGCGGCGTCCGTCAGACGAGCAGCTGGTGCTTGGCGAGGTCCCGGTAGAGCGGCGTCGACTCGACGAGCTCGGAGTGGGTGCCGACTCCCACGACCTCGCCCTTCTGCAGCACGACGATGCGGTCGGAATCGACCACCGTCGACAGGCGGTGCGCGATCACCAGCAGGGTCCGGTTCTCGGCGACCGCGTCGATCGCCAGGCGCAGGCGCTGCTCGTTGAGTCCGTCGAGGCTCGACGTGGACTCGTCCAGCAGCAGGATCGGCGGGGCCGCCAGGAGCGCGCGGCCGATCGCGAGGCGCTGACGCTCACCGCCCGAGAGCATCACTCCGCTCTCGCCCACCGGCGCGTGCAGGCCGAGCGGGTTGCGCTCGAGCACGTCGGTCAGGTTCACCGCCTCGAGCACCCGGAGGCAGTCGGCGTCGTCGGCGTCGGGGCGGCCGAGGACGAGGTTCTCGCGGATGGTGCCGGCCAGGACCGGGGCGTCCTGCTCGACGTAGCCGATCTGCGCGCGGAGCGCGTCGCGGTCGATGGCCGTGATGTCGACACCGCCGAGTCGGACGACGCCGGCCTCCGGGTCGTAGAACCGCTCGATGAGGGCGAGGATCGTGCTCTTGCCCGCTCCCGACGGCCCGACCAGGGCGGTGCGCTTGCCACGCGGCACGGTGAAGGAGACGCCGCGCAGGACGGTGCGGTCGCGCTCGTCCGCTACGGCCGCCGCGTCGGGCACGGCGCCCTCCTCGTAGGAGAACACCACGTCCTCGAAGGAGATGGCCTCCTCCGCCACGCCGGCGCCGAGGCCGCCCGCGGAGGCGTCGCCGTCGCCCTCGATCGGCAGGTCGATGATCTCCTGGATGCGGCCGAGGGCGCCCAGCGCCGAGTTCACCGAGGTGATGGCGCCGATGAAGTTGCCGAGCGGCATCACCATCATGAAGAGGAAGAGGATGAACGAGACCAGCTGGGCGATGTCGATCGCGCCGGATGCGACGCGGTAGCCGCCGACGCCGAGGACGGCGAGGAAGGCGACCTGCATGGCGATCCCCGCCACCGGCACCACGAGGGCCGAGACGTGCGCGACGCGGATCCCGAGGCGGTACGCCTCCGTCGCGTGCTGGTCGACGACCGCGATCTCGCGATCGGTGGCTCCGGCGGCACGGATCGTCCGGACGGCGCTGATGGCGCGCTCGACGGCCGCGGCCAGATCGCCGACCTTCTCCTGCGCCTTGCGGCTGGCGGTGCGGATGCCGCGGCCGAGGGTCAGCGCGAGCCCGAGGGCCACCGCCACCACCGCCACGATGATCAGCAGCAGCACCCAGTCGATGACGGCCATCGCGATGATCGCGCCGACGAAGACGAGGGAGCCCGCGATCGAGTCGACGAGCCCCTGGGTCAGCACCGCGCGCAGGAGCGTGGAGTCGGAGCCGACGCGCGAGACGAGGTCGCCGGTGCGGCGCGCGTCGAACTCCCGGATGGGGAGGCGCAGCAGCCGTGCGACGAGGCGGCGGCGGCTCGAGAGCACGATCCCCTCGCCGGTGCGCTGGAGCAGGTAGTGCGCGAAGCCCGAGATGAGCCCGGAGGCCACGACCAGGCCGACGAGGGCCCACACGAGCGGGCCGAGATCGAGACCGGACTGGACCCGGGTGATGACCTGGCCGACGAGCAGGGGCTGGCCGAGGCTCGCCGCCGCTCCGAACAGACTGAGGACCACGACGACCGAGAGGATGGCGCGGTGCTCGAGCAGGTAGGGCACGAGCTGCGAGAAGGAGGCGCGGGGTCCGTCGTCGCGGGAGGGTCGTCGTCCGCCGCGCCGGGAGGTGGTGGTGCTCATCGCCGTCCATTCTGCCCCGTCGTCGCTGCGAGCAGGCCGCCAGAGGGCGGGCCCGGTGCTCAGGGAGGGAGCGGAGACGCGGACGGCCCGCCGGGGGATCCCGTCGGGCCGTCCTCTGCAGGGAGTCCTACGAGACGTTGTCGTGGTACGACGCGTTCTTCGTCTCCTTGGAGAGCAGGAGCGCGATCAGCGTCAGCACGGCCGCGACGCTGAGGTAGAGGCCGACCAGCACGGTGCTGCCGCCCGCCGCCCTCCACAGCGCGACCGCGATGATCGGCGCGAGGGCCGCTCCGAGGATCGATGCGAGGTTGTACGCCATCGCCGAGCCGGTGTAGCGGACGTTGGTCGGGAACAGCTCGGGGAGGACGGCGCCCATCGGGCCGAAGGTCAGGCCCATCAGCGTGAAGCCGAGGATCAGGACCGCCATGACGCCCGCGAAGCCGGCGCTGAACAGGGGCACGAAGAGCAGGCCGAAGACGAGGATCGCCGCGGTCACCACGAGCAGCGTGCGCCGGCGGCCGAAGCGCTCCGCGAGCGGGCCGGAGACGAGCGTGAAGATCCCGAAGAACACGACGCCGACGATCAGCATGACGAGGAAGTCGTTGCGCGTGTAGCCGAGGCCCGGAACCGCGCCGTCGACGGGCGAGGTGCCGTAGGTCAGCGTGAACGTGGTCATGAGGTAGAAGAGCACGTAGGTCGCCAGCATGATGAAGGTGCCCAGGATGAGCGGGCGCCAGCTGGTGACGAAGACGCGGGCGAGGGGCAGCTTGGCGACCTCGCCCTTCTCGACGACCTTCTGGAACGCGGGCGTCTCGACGAGCTTGAACCGCACGTAGAGCCCGATGATCACGAGCACGGCGCTCGCCAGGAACGGCACGCGCCAGCCCCAGGCCGCGAACGTCTCGTCGCTCATCGTGCTCGCGAGCACCAGGAACAGGACGTTGGCGACGATGAAGCCGATCGGTGCGCCCAGCTGCGGGAAGGTGCCGTAGATGGCGCGCTTGCCGGCCGGTGCGTTCTCGGTCGCGAGCAGCGCGGCTCCGGACCACTCGCCGCCGAGGCCGAGGCCCTGGCAGAAGCGCATCACGACGAGCAGGAACGGAGCGAGGAACTCCCAGCCGGGCGTGAGCGCGGTGGGCAGGCAGCCGATCAGGAAGGTCGCGACGCCCATGGTGAGCAGCGAGGCGACGAGGGTGCCCTTGCGGCCGACGCGGTCGCCGAAGTGGCCGAAGATGATCGACCCGATCGGGCGCGCGATGAACGCGACGCCGAAGACGGCGAAGGAGGCGAGGAGGGCCGTGGCCGGGTCCTCGTTGACGAAGAAGAGCGACGGGAAGACCAGGACGGCGGCGGTCGCGTAGGCGTAGAAGTCGTAGAACTCGATCGAGGTGCCGATGAGGCTGGCGAGGATGACGCGGCCGCGGGAGTTCTGCGGGGCGGCTGCTGGCGCGTCGGAGACGGCGGGAGAGGACATGAGGGAGGGGCTCCGTGTGGACGGCGACTCCCCCTGAGCCGGCGGGGCGGGGCGTCGATCGGGCGTCGCGGACCGCTGGGGCGAGGGGGAGGAGAGAGGGGTCGCTCGTGACGACCCGACCACTTTACTCCGTGTTCTCCCAGGTTCGTGTGCGGGCGGCCCCAGGACGGGGGCCGCCCGCAGTGGTTCAGCTGCGCAGCGAGCGGAGGAGCAGAGCGGTCGAGACCGCCGCCTCGGCCGCCTCGCGCCCCTTGTCCTCCTTCGAGCCGGGAAGGCCCGCGCGATCGATGCCCTGCTGCTCGGTGTCGAGGGTGAGCACGCCGAAGCCGACCGGCTTGCCCGTCAGGATCGAGACGGTGGTGAGCCCGGAGGTGGCGGCGTCCGAGACGTACTCGAAGTGCGGGGTGCCGCCGCGGATGATCACGCCGAGGGCGACGACCGCGTCGGCCCCCGCCTCCAGGGCCGCCTTCGAGGCGACGGGCAGCTCGAACGAGCCGGGCACGCGCACGAGCGACCAGGACGCTCCGGCCTCGTCGAGGGCTCGGCCCGCTCCGGCGATCAGACCGTCGCTGATCTGCTCGTGCCAGGTCCCCGCGATGACGACGACGCGCAGTCCCGCGCCGTCGAGAGGGGAGGTGGTGGGGGCGCCGCTACCGGCCATTGCTACTCCTTCGTGGTGGCGCCGGCGATCCCGGCGTCGAGGGCGAGGCCGGAGATCCCGGCGTCGAGGGGGTCGTGGTCGAGGACGCTGTCGAGGGTGTGGCCCATGCGGTCGCGCTTGGTCTCGAGGTAGCCCTCGTTGAAGGCGCCGACCCCGACGACGAGCGGCACGCGCTCGGCGACGACGATGCCGCGGTCGGTGAGCTGGCGGACCTTCTCGGGGTTGTTGGTGAGCAGGCGCACCTCGGTGAGGCCGAGGTCCTCGAGGATCCCGACCGCCGCTCCGTAGTCCCGCGCGTCGGCGGGGAGCCCGAGGGCGAGGTTCGCGTCGAGGGTGTCGAGGCCGTCCTCCTGCAGGCGGTAGGCGCGCAGCTTGTTGATCAGGCCGATGCCCCGGCCCTCGTGCCCGCGGAGGTAGACGACGACGCCGCCGTCCCGCTGGATCGTGTCGAGGGCGGCGTCGAGCTGGGGCCCGCACTCGCACTTCAGCGAGCCGAACGCCTCGCCGGTCAGGCACTCGGAGTGCACGCGCACCAGGGCGGGCCGCCCCGCGGCGACCTCTCCCGCGAGGATCGCGACGTGATCCGCTCCGGTCTGCCGGTCGCGGTAGGCGCGGATGCGGAACGGGCCGTGGGTGGTCGGCACCGTGGTCTCGACCTCGAAGCTCACGCGCGCGCTCTCCGGGACCGCGACCGTGACGGGCACCTCCGCGTCGCAGTGGAACTCCTGCAGGTACGCGATGAGGGCCGCGACCGTGGTCACCGGCACGCCCTCGCGCTCGCCGAGAGCGATCAGCCCGGGCAGCCGCATCATCTCGCCGTCCTCGGCGACGATCTCGGAGATCGCGCCCACGGGGTACAGGCCGGCGAGCTTCATCAGGTCGACCGCCGCCTCCGTGTGCCCGTCGCGCTCGCGCACGCCGCCGTCGACGGCGCGCAGCGGCAGGATGTGGCCGGGGCGGTTCAGGCGGGAGGGGGTCGCCTCGGGGTCGGCCAGCACGCGGAGGGTGTGCGCGCGGTCGGAGGCGCTGATGCCGGTGGAGAGCCGGTCGGCCGCGTCGACGGACAGCGTGTAGGCGGTGCCGCGCGGGTCCTCGTTCTCGACCACCATCAGCGGCAGGGCGAGGCGGTCGGCGATCTCGTTGGTCATCGGCGCGCAGATGAACCCGGAGGAGTGGCGGACCATCCAGGCGATCGTCTCCTGGCTGGCGAGCTGGGCCGAGACGATGACGTCGCCCTCGTTCTCGCGGCCCTCGTCGTCCGCGACGATGATCGGGCGCCCGGCGCGCAGCGCCTCGACGGCCTCGGGGATGGTGGCGAGGCTCATGAGCGGGCCTCCGCGATCGAGCGCAGTGCGAGCATCCGCTCGACGTGGCGGGCCAGGACGTCGGTCTCGATGTTGACCTGATCGCCGATCGCGCGCGCGCCCAGCGTGGTGACGGCGAGCGTCTCGGGGATCAGCGAGACCTCGAACCACTGCTCCGGCTCGGCGGCGGGGCTGATCGCCGAGACGGTCAGCGAGACGCCGTCCACCGCGATCGAGCCCTTGTCGACGACGAGCGGAGCGATGCCGGTCGGCAGCGAGAACCGCAGCACCCGCCAGGCCTCCCCCGGTGCGATCGCGAGCAGCGTCGCCGTGCCGTCGATGTGGCCCTGGACGATGTGGCCGCCGAGCCGGTCGCCGACCAGCGCGGCGCGCTCGAGGTTCACGGGGTCGCCGACGCCCACGGTGTCGAGGGTCGACATCCGTAGGGTCTGCGCCATGACGTCGGCGATGAAGCCCTGGTCGGTGTGCTCGACCACGGTGAGGCAGACGCCCGAGACCGCGATCGAGTCGCCGTGCCGCACGCCCTCGACGGCGAGGGGCCCGCGGATGCTGAGGCGGATCGCGTCGGCGCCCGCCTCGACGGCGGTCACGACGCCCTTCTCCTCGATGATTCCGGTGAACATCAGTGGGTCTCCATCTGCAGGGCGTGGGGGAGGCGGGCCGGGGTGCCGGCACCGCCCGCGGGGAGGACGTCGGGGCGCGCGGTCACGAGGAGGTCGTCGCCGAGGATCTCGACCGAGCGGAGGGAGAGGCGCCGGGCCCCGCCGATGCTCTCCACGCCGAGGTCGCCGAGCGCGAGGCGGGGGCCGCCGAGGAGCGCGGGCGCGAGGAACACGAGGTACTCGTCGACCAGTCCGTCGGCGACGAGCGCGGAGGCGAGGGTCGGTCCGGCCTCGACGTAGACGCTGCGGATCTCGGCGGAGTAGAGGTGCGCGAGGACCGCGGCGAGGTCGCGGGTGCGCTCGACCACGACGGCGCGGGGGTGCTCGTGCAGGCGGGCGCCCGGCGGCACGGGGCGCGTGCCGACGACGACGGGTACCGGCTGGTGGGCGAGGAGCTCGCCTCCGTCGCCGCGGGCGGTGAGCGCGGGATCGTCGGCGAGGACGGTCCCGGTGCCGACGAGGATCGCGTCGTGCGCGGCACGCTGCTCGTGCACGCGCTGCCGGGCCGCCGCTCCGGTGATCCAGCGGCTGCTGCCGTCCGCCGCCGCGGTGCGGCCGTCGAGGGTCGAGGCCCACTTGAGCGTGACGAAGGGGCGGTGCAGGCGGGTCGCGGTGAGCCACGGGTGGAGGAACTGCTCTCCCTCCTCGGCGAGCACGCCCTCGATCACCTCGACGCCGGCCTCGCGGAGGGTGCGACCGCCGCCGGCCGAGCGCTCGCCCGGGTCCGGCACGGCGTAGACGACGCGGGAGACGCCCGCCTCGATCAGGGCGCGGCTGCAGGGACCCGTGCGCCCTGTGTGGTCGCACGGCTCGAGCGAGACGACGGCCGTCGCGCCCTCGGCGGCGCCCGCCGCGACGTGCGACAGGGCGTCGACCTCGGCGTGCGCGGTGCCGGCTCCGTGGTGCCAGCCCTCGCCGAGGACGGTGCCGTCGGGCGCGAGGATCACGCAGCCCACGCGCGGGTTGGGTCCGCGGGCGGGCCCGCGCTCGGCGAGCGCCAGCGCCCGGCGCATCGCGTGCTCGTAGTCGATCGTCATTCCCGGTTCTTCCGTTCGTCGCCGAACTCCGGGGTCTCGATCGACGGTGCGCGGGCACCGTCGCTCAGCATCGCGCGGTGATGCGCGACGCTCGTGCTGCCTCTCCTCCGGACTTTCACCGTCGGTCCTGGAGTTCCACCAGGTCAACCGCCGCCCCTCTCGAGGGGCTGCGGCTCGCGGACTGTGACCGCCGGTTCGGAATTCCCACCGACCCCGGAGCACGTGCTGTCCGGTCAGCCTACCCACCCGCCGCCCGGCGGGAGCCTCCGCGCGTCACACTCCCGGCGCACGGTCGGCTGGCGCGGGGCGGGCGGCGCTCGGACGCAGGGGCCGGGTCGCGCTCGTCGAGTCCCGCGCGACGGAGGGCGCTCGGTTCAGTTCCGGTGCTCGTCCACCCAGCGCGGGAAGGGGTCCGCGTACTCCGCCCAGGCGGCGGGGCCGGCCAGCAGCTCCTCGGGGGTGAGCAGGCAGCTCTGCAGGACGGCGGTCAGCCTCCCGGTGTCCAGGCCCGTCCCGAAGAAGGCGAGCTCCTGGCCGAGAGGCGCGTCCTCGTCCCAGCTGAGCAGGCTGGTCGGGTCCAGCGTCAGCACGTCGCCGGCGACCGACCACGAGCCGACCCGGTCGGCGCGCGTCGCCAGGCGCACCAGGCCGCGGGAGCGGAGGATGCGGCCCACCTTCTCCGCCACCAGCTCCCCGTGGACCGCCGTGCTCAGGCGGCCGGGGTGGAAGGGCAGCGGATCGCGGAACACGAACTCCTCGACGGTCGTGCCCGAGGCGCGGCGCCGCGAGGTCCCGTTGAGGGCGCACTGCCAGCCCATCGAGGAGGCGATCGCGTGCGCGCGCCGGGGGTGGAGCCTCCGTGGCGCCGCCGGGAGCTCACCGGCGGGGAGGAGATCGGCGGTGGGGGCGAGTGCTCGCAGGAGGTCGCGGACGAGTGCGGTCCGCTCGGGGTCGCTCTCGGAGAGGGGCTCGGCGAGGGCGACGAGGCTCGAGAACTCCAGGCGGGCGGCGAGGCGCTCCGCCGAGTCGAAGGAGGGGCCCGCGCCGCCGCAGAGCACGCGCAGGATCTCCTCCGTCGACGTCACGGCGACCACGTCGAGGATCGCGATGCGGGTGTCGGCGGGATGCCGCTGCGCGCAGAGGTGCTCGAGCACGAGTCCGATCTCGAGCGGGTCGGCCTGGCCATCGAGGGCGACGACCGTGTGACCGCGGTGGCCGTCGTCGGCGTCGGCCGCGAGGCGCCGGTGGAGCTCCTCGGCGAGAGCGGGAC
This sequence comes from Rathayibacter sp. AY1C4, assembly GCF_002932195.1. Lineage (NCBI taxonomy): Bacteria > Bacillati > Actinomycetota > Actinomycetes > Micrococcales > Microbacteriaceae > Rathayibacter > Rathayibacter sp. AY1C4. Next base: position 46,728 of record NZ_PSWE01000010.1, read on the forward strand.
CGTCGGCGCCGGGCGGATCGACCTCGAAGGCGATCCGGGACTCGGGCCTGCCGGCGAGGAGCGCGGCGGTCCGCCCGGCGTCCTGGGGGTCGGTCGCGCTGACGAGGGTGACGGCGAGGACGGGGGGTGCGGGGTGGTGGGGCTCCATGGACCGCTACTCTATCGATAACAGTTCTCATTAACGACAGGAGCATCCGTGAAGGTCCGCAACTCCCTCAGGTCGATGAAGGCGCAGCCCGGCTCGCAGGTGGTCCGCCGCCGGGGCCGCGTCTTCGTGATCAACAAGCTGAACCCGCGCTTCAAGGCCCGTCAGGGCTGAGTGCCGACGGGAGGGTGCGAGCCCTCCCGTCGCGCACGGCCTCAGTGCTCGTCGTAGTGGCCGGCGTGAGCGGCGTGCTTGTGGCCGTCGTGGACGAAGTCCACGTGGTCGTCGTGCTGCACGGTCTCGTGGCCGCAGGCGTCGCCGTGCTCGTGGTCGGCGGTCGAGTGCTCGGCCTCCGACTCGTGCTCATCGTAGTGGTCGCCGTGCAGGGCGTGGTGGTGCGTGCCGTGGACGTAGTCGACGTGGTCCTCGTGCTGCACGGCCGGATGGCCGCAGCCCTCGCCGTGCTCGTGCTCGGTGACGGGGTGCTCGGCGTGGAGATCGGTGGTGCTCATGGTGCTGCCTTTCCGGATGCGGGGGCCGCGGACGCGACGGGCTCCAGTCGACCAGATCCATAAACGCATTGCAATGGATGCGCCTAATCGAGAGCGATCATCGTTCCCGACAAGGACGGAGGTCACCCCTCCAGGGCGTGCCGGACAGCGTCGTCGACGATGTGCGTGACGTGGGTGTCGGCGACGGAGTAGTGCGCCTCGCGGCCCACGCGCTCGACCGCGACCAGCCCGGCGGTGCGGAGCATCCGCAGGTGCTGCGAGACCAGCGGCTGCGAGAGCCCGGTCACCTCGGCCAGCCGCCCGACCGTCGACGTCTCCTCGGCGAGGGCCCGGAGCAGGCGCAGCCGGGAGGAGGAGGACAGCACCTTGAAGAGCTCGGCGGCGGGTTCGAGGTCCTCGGTCATCTGCTCATGTAAGCAGAGGTGCATGCGCCGTGTCCGCGCGGCGCCCCGCGCGCCTCCGGCTACCCTCGGTGCGATGGACGAGGACAGGTACGGGCAGGACGTGCTCGCCGGCGACTGGCGCGCCCGCGGCAGGGTCGAGGTGGCGGTGGTCGAGGCCGAGCGCGATCTGGTGGTCGAGGAGGTCGCCTCCGGCTTCGTGGGCGCCGTGCTCGGAGTGGAGCTGCGGATGGTGCGGCTGGAGGACCGGTTCGGCAAGGTCCGTGTGTTCCCGCTCGGGCCCGGGTTCCTCCTCGAGGGGAAGCCCGTGTCGCTGAAGGCGCCCGGGCTGAAGCGCGACGCCGGCCTCGGTCGCGCGCGCTCCGCCTCCGGCTCCTTCCACGTCGCCGACGCGAAGGCGCGGGTCGCCCTGCCCAGCCGCATCTACGTCGAGGGCCGGCACGACGCCGAGCTGGTCGAGAAGGTCTGGGGCCACGACCTGCGGGTCGAGGGCGTCGTCGTCGAGTACATCGAGGGCGTCGACAACCTCGACGAGCTGGTGCGAGAGTTCCGGCCCGGTCCGGGGCGCCGCATCGGCGTGCTCGTCGACCACCTGGTGCGCGGCTCGAAGGAGTCGCGGATCGCCGAGCAGGTCGCCGCCGGTCCGCACGGCGCCCACGTCCTCGTCGTCGGCCACCCCTACATCGACGTCTGGCAGGCCGTGAAGCCCGGCCGGATCGGCCTGGAGCGCTGGCCCGAGATCCCTCGCGGCACCGAGTGGAAGCACGGGATCTGCGAGGCGCTCGGCTGGCCGCACGAGGAGCAGGCCGACATCGCGCGCGCCTGGCAGCGCATTCTCGGCCGGGTGCGGACCTTCCAGGACCTGGAGCCGGCGCTGCTGGGCCGGGTCGAGCAGCTCATCGACTTCGTGACGGAGCCCGCATGACCCGGCACGCGGGGCTCGGCCTCGCCCTCGACGCCGTGCTCGTCCTGGTCTTCGTGCTGATCGGCCGCGGGAGCCACGACGAGGGGTCGGCGCTGATCGGCCTGCTCACCACGCTCTGGCCGTTCCTGGCGGCGCTCCTGCTCGGCTGGGTCGTCACGCGCTCGTGGCGCTCCCCGGACCGGATCGTGCCCGCCGGGCTCGTCGTCTGGGCGGTGACCGTCGCGGGCGGGATGCTCCTGCGGATCGCCTCCGGGCAGGGCGTGCAGTGGAGCTTCGTGATCGTGACGGCCGTCGTGCTGGCCGTGTTCCTCCTCGGCCGCCGCGCTCTGACGCGGCTGATCGCCCGCCGGCGCTAGGCGGACCGGCGGCTCAGCCCACCCGCACCCCGAAGTGCTCCGCGAACAGCGGCAGCAGGAGGCTGAGCTGCAGCTCGGAGAGGGTGGCGCCCCGGAGGCCGTCCAGCCCGGTGAGCACGTGCAGCCCGGCGCCGCGCAGATCGAGGTGCTCGATCCGGGCCCGGGAGAGATCGAGGGAGCGGACGTCGCAGTCGACCAGGCGCAGCCGCGTGCCGGTCGCACCCGCCAGGTCGAGCTCGTCGATCGTGCAGCGCTCGAGCAGCACGTCGCGCACCGCGGCGCCGCGGAGGTTCAGGTAGCCGAGCTTGCAGTCGGCCACGCGCACCTGCTCCCAGGTGCTCTCGTAGAGCTCGGCCGAGCCCAGCCGCGAGGCGAGCAGCTCGACGGATCGGAGCCGGCTCCGCGGCGCCGAGAGCCCGGGGACGTCCAGCCGCTCGAGCCGCGACTCCGCGATCGACGCGGCCCGCAGCTGGGCGCCGTCCAGGACCACTCCCTCCAGCACGCACTCGCTGAAGGAGGCCGCGGTGAGATCGGCGCCGGTGAGGTCGGTGCCGGCGAAGCGCAGTCCTTCGGCCTGCTCCCGGGCGCCCGTGTCCCCGGCATACCCCTCGGCGAGGCCGTCGAGGAGGAGGGGGTCGAGCCGGGGAGGAGCGGTCGCGTCGCGCACGCGGCGAGCCTAGTGCTGGCACCATGGCGGCATGCCCCGCCTGCTCGCCGTGTGCCGCGTCGCCCGCCTCCTGCCCGACTCCGGCACGGTCGGCGTGACCGCGATCGACAAGCGGCCGGTCGAGGGTCCCGTCGGAGTGCGCGACTTGGGCCTCTACGGCGACGTGCAGGCCGATCGCGCGCACCACGGCGGCCTCGACAAGGCGCTCTACGCCTACTCCGACGAGGACGCGGTCTGGTGGGCGGAGCGCCTGGGGCGGCCGGTGGCCGCGGGGATGTTCGGCGAGAACCTGCGGATCGCGGGCCTCGACGTGAGCGGAGCCGTGATCGGCGAGCGCTGGCGGATCGGCGAGGCGGTCGAGGTCGAGGTGACGATGCCGCGGACGCCGTGCGCGACGTTCCAACGGGCCCTCGGAGAGCCCCAGTGGGTGAAGCGCTTCGCCGACGAGGGGCGCACCGGCGCCTACCTGCGGGTGCTGCACCGCGGATCGGTGGAGGCGGGCGACGCCGTCGAGGTGCTGAGCCGGCCCGGGCACGGCGTCCCGGTCGACCGCTGGTACCGCGAGCACAGCCCGGCGGACGCGCAGGCGCTCCTCGAAGCGGAGGAGGCGGGCGCGCTCCGGCCGGCTCCGGCGCTGCGGGCGTCGATCGAGCGGGCGCTCGCCTGACCCGGTCTACTCCCCGCGCGCCTCGCGCTTGAGGCGGCGCTTCACCGCTCGCTCCGTGAGCACCGTCAGGTAGTCCTGCACGGGCCGGTCCTGCAGGTCCGCGAGCTCCTCGCGCACGAGCGGCGCGACCTGCTCCTCGGAGTGGTCGGGGAACTTCTTGCGCACGTTCGCGGTCACGTCGCGCACCACCTGGTCGAGATCGAAGTCGGTCGTCATGCGGAGATCCTGGCCCCTCGAGGTGAACAGGAGGGGCGCGGAGCCCAAGGCCCCGCGCCCCTCCTCCGTGCCGATGGTCAGCTCGCGGCGACGGCGATCTCGTTCGGCGTGACGTCGAGCTCGCCCGTGGCGACGACCTCTCCCGTGGTGAGGTCGACGGCGTGGATGCTGTCGGCGGCCGGGTCGGTCACGTAGGCGATGTCCCCGGCGACCGTGATCGCGGGGTGCGGGTCCTGCCACTCGACCGGGCTCTCCCAGGCGTCGACGACGGGGTAGGAGGCGGTCAGCTCGCCGGTCTGGGGGTAGAGGACGTGGATCGCGCCGTCCGAGGCGATCATGTACGCCAGGTCGTCGGGGCCGCGGGCGACGCCGCGGAAGGTGTACTCGACGCCCTCGGGCAGGTCGACGACGTCGAGGGTCTTCGCCTCGGTGTCGATCAGCGCCACGCGGTGCAGGAGGTAGCCCTCGGCGTCGCGGTCGTCCTTGTAGTCGCCGACGATGATCGGGCTGGTCTCGCTGACCCAGGCGTTGCCCATGCGGCCGTACGGCTGGTCCGGCGCCTCGAGCTTCGTGATCTCGCCGCCGTCGTAGACCAGGGCGCCGTTCTCGCAGCCGAAGACGACGACCTCGTTCTCGGCCGTGCCCTCTCCGTGGACACCGGGGCACTGGTCGTTCGTGGCCGTCACGGCGCCGGAGGCGTCGCGCACCTCGATGCCGGTGCGCCCGTCGGCGTCACCGACCGTGGTGAGGAAGGTGCCGTCCTCGAGGACGATAGAGACGCCGTGGTGCGCCTCGACGCCCGGGATGGTCTCGGTCTCGGGCATCCCGTCCGAGGACGCCAGGTCGGCGGTCTCGAGGACGGTCGTGTCGCTCGTGCCGTCGGCGTAGAGGACGGTCTTCCCGGCGTGCCGGACGACGTGGCCCGGGGTGTCCGCGGGGAAGACGATGTCCGTCAGCTCCGGCTCGCCGCTGGTGCCGGCGGCGGTGTCGAGGAGCTGGAACCCCTCGCTCATGGTGACTATGACGTGGCGGTCGTCGCCGGCGGGGTTGAGGCGGGTGAACTCCTCGGAGTCCAGGTCCGCGACGGTCTCGAGGGTCTCGCCGTCGAGGACGAGGATGCCGCCCTCGTAGGCGACGGCGACGCGGGCGCCGGCGGCCGCCGCGGCCTCGGTGGCCGGCGCGGTGGACGCGGAGGACTCGGCGGCCGGGGTCGAGCTCGACGAGCAGGCCGCGAGGACCGTGATCGAGCAGGCGGCGATCAGGCCGAGGCCCGCCCGCCGGACGTGGGGATTCTGCATGGGTGCTTCTTCTTCCTGGTGGTGGATCGGAGGGCTCACGGGGAGAGCCCGGTGGCGATGCGCTGCGTGTTGACGCGCATCATGGCGAGGTAGTCGGGAGCGCCGCCCTCGGGCCCCGTCAGGGACTCCGTGAACAGCTCGACCACCTCCACGCGGATGTCGGCCTCGCTCGCGAGCGCCTGGACCAGGCGGTCGGGAGACGAGGACTCCGCGAAGATCGTGGGGACGCCGGTCTGCTCGACCGCGTCGACGAGATCGGCGAGGTCGGAGGCGGACGGCGCCGCGAGGGTCGTGCCTCCCGGGATGACGGCGCCGACGACGTCGAAGTCGAAGCGGTCGGCGAGGTACCCGAAGACGTGGTGGTTGGTGACGAGGGCGCGGCGCTCGGCGGGGATCGCGGCGAACGCCGCGGCCATCTCGGAGTCGAGCCGCTCGAGCTCGGCGCGGTAGCCGGCCGTCCGGTCCCGGACGGCGGCCGGATCGACGCCGTCGAGCGCGGCGAGCACGGGCCCGAGGGAGTCGACGATGTCGATCATCCGGCCGGGGTCCGTCCAGAAGTGCGAGTCCGGGCTCCCCTCCGCGTCGCCCTCGCTGTAGTCGAGGACGTCGACGGCGTCGCCGGCGACGAACGCGGGGACGTCCTCACCGGAGGCCTCGTCGAGGTGCTGCTGCAGGCCCTCTTCGAGTCCGAGCCCGTTCGAGACGACGAGGTCGGCGGAGCGCAGGCGCGCCGCCTCCTGCGCCGAGATCTCGAAGGAGTGCGGGTCGGCGTCGGGCTTCATCAGCGTGACGACCTGCGCCTCGTCGCCGACGAGCTCGCCCACGACGTCGCCGAGGATGTTGGTGGAGACGATGACGAGGGGCCTCTCGTCCTCCTCCGCGGACGTGCAGCCCGACAGGAGCAGGACCGCCGCGGCGGACGCGAGGGCCCAGCGGCGCCTCATCGGCCCGTCTCCGCCGTGAAGGCCGGCTCGGTGGCGGTCTCGAAGGTGCGGGCGAGGCGCGCGCCGTCCGCGTAGTCGATCTCGTGCAGCTTCCGCTCGGCGGGTGCGCTGAGGTAGGCCCGCTGCTGGTCGGCGATCAGGACGGGCCGCGAGCCGTCCGCGGTCGTGTCGGCGACGAGGGGCGCGGTCTCGGCGAGGACCGCGCCGTCGGAGCCGTCGAGCACCAGCACGCGGCCGTCGGCGGCGAGGGCGAGGACGGTCTCGTCCGCGTCGTCCACCGCGGTGACCTGCGCCAGCGGGGCGGGAGAGGGGAGGAGGCTCCAGGAGCGCTCCCGGGTGTCGAGGAGCCAGATGCCCGCGTCCCCGGCGAGGCCGGCGACCGTGGGGCGGCCCTCGCGGTTGTCGAAGGAGGCGGCGGGTGGCGCGGTGGTGCCGGCGGGGTAGGGGATCCGCTCGACGATGAGCTCCTCGTCCTCGATCGACGCCAGGAGTGCGCCGTCGGAGCAGCCGATGACGGCGCCGACGCGGGTGGTGATCGTCCCGGCGGGGTCGGGGCAGGCCTCGCGGAGGCCCGTCGGCTCGCCGTCCGAGTCGTAGCCGGCGACGGCCGCTCCGGATCCGGACCCCTCGGTCACCAGTGCGGACGAGCCGACGGGCACGACCATCCCGGGTCCGGGCTCGACGTCCTTCCGGAACCGCTCGACGATCGCGCCCTTCGACAGCGCCTCGGTGTCGAGGAGGACCGCCTCGCCGGAGTCGGGGAAGAAGAGTCCGGTTCCGCCGGTGGTCGAGAGGTTCGTCGTGGCGACGACGGCCGTCCCGGAGCCCTCGACCGTGCCGATCAGGCGGGGGTCCGCGCGGTAGTAGTGGAAGTGGTCGACGTGGTCCCAGGTCCACACGCCGCTGTCGACGATCTCGACGCCCGCATCGGTCTGGGCGAAGAGGTAGCGGCCGTCGGTCGTCATCGCGCTCGGTGCGCCGATGGTGCCGAGGCCGGTGACCGTCTCGTCGAGGAGGTCGAGGTGCGACACGGCGCCCGACGGGTCGATCGTCGTCAGCCCCAGGCGCGGCTCGGCGAGCTCGGCGGCGTTCGCGACGGCGCCGTGGCCGGAGCCCGTGTCGTCCGCGGCCGGCGCGGAGGCATCGGTCGAGCAGGCGGCCAGGCCCAGCGCGAGAGCGCCCAGGAGGACGGTGGAGGCGGTGGTTCGGGAGTGCACGGAGTCCTTTCGAGGGTGAGCGGGGGAGGGGCGGTGCCGGCAGGGCCTCATGCGGCGACCGGCTGAGGGCCCGACCGGGACGCGAGGGCCGACGCGGCCGAGCGGACCGCCCAGGACACCGCGGCGACCGCGATGGCCGTGCCGGCGACCGAGGCGCCCGCGGCCGTGGCCGCGTGCCAGGAGACGAGCAGGCCGACGAGCACGGAGGCCGCGCCGAGGATCGACGCGAGCAGCATCCGGGTCGGGATGCGGGTGGTCCAGTGCCCGGCGGCCACCGCGGGAGCCAGAAGGAGCCCGACGACGAGGAGCGAGCCGACCGCCTGGTAGGAGGCGACGACGGCGAGGGTCACCAGGCCGACCAGCGCGGCCTGAGCCGAGCGCGGACCGAGCCCGAGCACCGCGGCGATGCGCGGATCCAGCGCCAGGGCGACGAGCGGGCGGTGGAAGGCCGCCGCGACGAGGAGGCCGGCTCCGGCGGCGGCGGCGAGCACCCCGATGTCGACGGGGGTGATCGCGAGGATGTCGCCGAAGAGGATCGAGGTCGCGTCCGTGGCGAAGCTGCCCGAGTGCGAGATCACGATGACCCCCAGCGCCAGCATGGCGACGAAGAGCAGGCCGATGCTGGTGTCGTAGGACAGTCGTCCGCGCCGCTGCAGGGCCGCGATGCCGAGGCTCATCAGCACCGCGCTGGCTGCGCCGCCCACGAGGACGGGCGCGCCGAGCACCGTCGCGAGGGCGACGCCGGGGAGCATCCCGTGGGCGAGCGCCTCGCCGAGGAAGGCCATCCCGCGGAGCACCACCCAGGTGCCGACGACGCCGCAGAGGACCGCGACGAGGACGCCGCCGAGGAGGGCGCGCTGGAGGAAGTCGAGAGCGAACGGCTCGAGGATTCCGGCGAGGAGGCTGGGCATGGTGCCCGACCGTACACGATAATGAGAACAGTTATCACTCCTGTACGCTCGTCGGGATGGACGTCTCACCCCTGCCCGAGCCCCCGGTCCGCCTCCGAGGCGCTCACGTCGACTTCGGCTCCCGCCGCGCTCTCACGGGGGTCGATCTCGACGTCGCCGCGCGCTCGCTGACCGTGATCGCCGGGCCGAACGGCGCCGGCAAGTCGACGCTTCTGGAGGTGATCGCGGGAGTGCGTCCACTGACGTCCGGCACGCGGGACGTCACCGGAGCGATCGCCTTCGTGCCGCAGCGGGCGTCGATCCCGGACCTCCTCCCGGTGACGGTGCGCGACGTGGTCGCGGTGGGCACCTGGGGTCGGCTCGGCCGCCTCCGCCGCAGCGACGCGCGCGCGGCGGACGCGATCGCCACCGCGCTCGAGCGGATGGAGATCGCCGCGCTCGCCCGGGAGCCCTTCGCGGTGCTCTCCGGCGGTCAGCGGCAGCGGGCGCTCCTCGCCCAGGGGCTCGCCCGCGGGGCCGGCCTGCTGCTCCTGGACGAGCCCACCACCGGTCTCGATTCAGCGAGTGCGGAGCGGATCCGGTCGGTCCTGCGCGCGGAGGCGGACCGCGGCGCGACCGTGGTCTGCGTCTCGCACGACCCCTCCGTGCTGGCCGATGCCGACCGCGTCGTCGGACTCGTCGACGGGGCCCTCGCTCCAGCGGACCGATCCGTCACCCGCGGCCCGTGAGGCGGGGGCGCACGGGCCGTCCGTGACGGATCAATGAGCGGCGGGCAGCCGGACCTGTGGACAACGGCTCCAGGCGGCTGCAGTGACGCACTCTGGTCGGATGGCTCAGCGACTCCCGCTCCCCGACCGTCTCCAGGCGCGCGCCTTCACCGTGGCCGAGGCCCGCCGGCTGGGCGTGGCCCGGAGCCGCCTCCGCCGCAGCGACCTCGCCGCGCCGTTCCGTGGCGTCCGCGTCCCGGCCGCCGACACCGGCCTGCTCCCACGGGCCGAGGCGCTTCTCGCGGCCCTCGGCCCGTCCGCCGTGCTCAGCCATCTCACCGCTGCGCGCCTCTGGCCGCTCGAGCTCCCGGCCGCCGATTCGGACGAGCCGGTGCACGTCGCCGTCCGAGCTCCTGCTCGCGCCCCGCGCCGTCCGGGAGTGCACGGCCACTCGCTCAGCGATCCCGACGTGCACCGGATCCTCCGCTTCGGTCTGCCGCTCACGGACGGCGCCTCGCTGTTCTGCCACCTCGGGGCGCACCTCGAGCTGGACGACCTGGTCGCGGTGGGCGACGCGCTGATCCGCTCGCCGATCGGTCCGGATCCTGCGGACCCTCGACCGTGGGTGCGGCTCGCGCGGTTGCGGGAGCGGGCAGCAGGCTTCGGCGGTTGGGGGGTGCCGCGCGTGCGCGCGGCCGCGGCCCTCGTCCGCGACGGGGCGGACTCGCGGCAGGAGTCGCGGTTCCGGCTCGCCTCGGTGCGGGCGGGCCTTCCGGAGCCGGTGCTGCAGGAGCCGCTGTTCGACTCCGACGGGGTCTTCGTCGGGCGGCCGGACGGCTGGTACCCCGCGGAGCGGGTCGCGTGGGAGTACGAGGGTGACGATCACCGCACCAGCAACCGGCGCTTCGCGCGCGACCTCGGCCGCTACGACGACCTCGCCTCGATCGGGGTCCGCGTCGTCCGCATCGTCGGCGCCGAGTTCGTCCCGCACCCCGAGCGCTCCGTCGAGCGCCTGCGACGAGCACTCGACGAACGATCCGTCACCCGCGGCCCGTGAGGCGAGGGCGCACGGGCCGTCCGTGACGGATCGCACCCGAGCGACGGCCCACGGGCTGGGAGGATGGGGGGATGACCTCGACGCTGCTCGACCGGATGCCGACGCCCGACGCGGACGGGCGCGTCGACGACGACGCGGTCTACCTGGCCTTCACCGAGTGGGCGGAGTCGCGCGGCCTCCCGCTCTACCCGGCGCAGGACGAGTCCATGCTCGAGATCGCCTCCGGCTCCAACCTGATCCTCTCGACGCCCACCGGCACCGGGAAGTCGCTCGTCGCGATCGGCGCGCACGCCGCGGCGCTCGCCTCCGGACGCCGCAGCTTCTACACGGCGCCGATCAAGGCGCTCGTCTCCGAGAAGTTCTTCGCGCTGGTCGACGTCTTCGGCGCCTCCAACGTCGGGATGGTCACCGGCGACTCCTCGGTGAACGCCGACGCGCCGATCATCTGCTGCACGGCCGAGATCCTCGCGAACCTCGCGCTCCGGCACGGCGAGGATACCCCGGTCGACCAGGTCGTGATGGACGAGTTCCACTTCTACGCGGACCCGGCGCGCGGCTGGGCCTGGCAGGTGCCGCTGCTCACCCTCCCTCACGTGCAGTTCGTGCTGATGTCGGCCACCCTCGGCGACGTGACGGCGCTCGCCGCCGACCTCAGCCGCCGCACGGGCCGGGAGACCGCCCGGGTCACCGGCGTGGAGCGCCCGGTGCCGCTGCACTACTTCTACGAGATCGCTCCGATCCACGACTCCATCGAGGAGCTGCTCTCGACGAACCAGTCGCCGGTCTACGTCGTGCACTTCTCGCAGGCGGCCGCTCTCGAGCGCGCGCAGGCGCTCACCAGCGCCAACATCGCCACCCGCGAGCACCGCGACCGCATCGCCGAGGTGATCGGCGGCTTCCGCTTCACCACCGCGTTCGGCAAGACCCTCTCCCGGCTGCTCCGGCTGGGGATCGGCGTCCACCACGCGGGCATGCTGCCGAAGTACCGCCGCCTGGTCGAGCAGCTCGCCCAGCAGGGCATGCTGCGCGTGATCTGCGGCACGGACACCCTCGGCGTCGGCATCAACGTCCCGATCCGCACCGTGCTGCTCACCGCGCTGACCAAGTACGACGGCACCCGGACCCGCCAGCTCTCGGCCCGCGAGTTCCACCAGATCGCCGGCCGCGCCGGTCGCGCGGGGTACGACACCGCCGGGACCGTGGTCGTGCAGGCCCCCGAGCACGAGTCCGAGAACCGGAAGGCTCTCGACAAGATGGGCGACGACCCGAAGAAGCGGAGGAAGTGGGTCGCCAAGCGCGCGCCGCAGGGCTTCGTCAGCTGGGGCGAGCCGAGCTTCCGCAAGCTCGTCGACGCCGAGCCCGAGACGCTGACCTCGCACATGACGATCACGTCGGCGATGCTGCTGAACGTGATCGCCCGCGGCGGCGACGCCTACGCGAACGTGCACGCCCTGATCTTCGACAACCACGAGCCGTGGAAGCGGCAGCTGCAGCTCGCCCGCCGGGCGCTCGGCATCTACCGGACGCTGCGGGAGGCGGGCGTGGTCGAGCAGAGCGTCGGAGCCGACGGCGTGACCCGCATCCGCCTGACCGTCGACCTGCAGCCGAACTTCGCGCTCAACCAGCCGCTCTCGCCGTTCGCGCTGGCCGTGTTCGACGTTCTCGACCCGGAGTCTCCGAGCTTCGCGCTCGACGTGATCTCGGTGCTCGAGGCGACCCTCGACGACCCGCGCCCGATCCTGGGGGCCCAGCAGTTCCAGGCCCGCGGCGAGGCCGTCGCCGCGATGAAGGCCGAGGGGATCGAGTACGAGGAGCGGATGGAGCTGCTCGAGTCCGTCACGCACCCCAAGCCGCTCGAGGAGCTCCTCGAGGCGACCTTCGAGACCTACACCGCGGCGCAGCCGTGGGTGAAGGACTTCGAGCTCTCGCCGAAGTCGGTCGTGCGCGACATGTACGAGCGGGCGATGTCCTTCGGCGAGTACACCGCCTTCTACAAGCTCTCCCGCTCGGAGGGACTGGTGCTGCGCTACCTGTCCGACGCGTTCCGCGCGGCCCGGCAGACCATCCCCGACGAGCTGAAGAACGAGGAGCTGCACGACCTGATCGAGTGGCTGGGCGAGCTCGTGCGCCAGGTCGACTCCTCGCTGGTCGACGAGTGGGAGGAGCTGGTCAATCCGGCGCTCCACGCGGCGGACCAGGCGATCGTGCCGCCCGCTCCGCGCCGCCTCACCGCGAACCACCGCGCCTTCCGCGTGCTGGTGCGCAACGAGATGTTCCGCCGGGTGACCCTCGCCGCCCTCGACGACCACGAGGCGCTCGGCGAGCTCGACGCCGCCGCCGGCTTCGACGCCGACGCGTGGGGCGCCGCGCTGGACGACTACTACGACGAGCACGACAGCATCGGCATCGGGCCCGACGCCCGGGGGCCGAAGATGCTGCTCGTCACGGAGGAGCCGACGCAGTGGCTCGTGCGGCAGATCCTCGACGATCCGGCCGGCGACCACGACTGGGGGATCTCGGCGACCGTCGACCTCGCCGAGTCGGACGAGCAGGGTGCGGCCGTCGTCCGCGTCACCTCGGTCGGCCGCCTGGACTGATCAGCGGCCGCGCTTCTCCCGGCGCTGCATCTCTGCGGCGATGTCCGCCTCGGTGATCTCCTTGCGGGCGGGTCCCCAGATCGACGCGGCCTGGCCGACGACGCCGATCCCGATCCCGATCATCGGCCAGATCGGCCAGAAGTAGCCGTCGGCCCCTGTGCCGACCCAGACGGCGGTCGTGATCGCCGAGACGCTCGCCCATCCGCCGACCGATCCCAGGAAGTCGCGGCGCCGCTTGACCTCGCGCACAGCGCGCGCGCGCTCGGCGTCCTCGACGCGGGCGGTCTCCACCTCCTCGCCGGAGGCGGCCGCCGGGACGACCTCCGCGGACCGGTCTCGCCGGGCGGACGGATCCGGAGTTCCCCACTCGTTCGTCATGCGGCCAGCCTACGCACGGGCCGTCGGCAGCGGTACGCGGGCTTCAGGCGGCGGTCGCCTGCTCCGGCTGGCAGTGCGGGCACCACCAGGTGCGGCGCTGCTCGGGGTCGTCGCGGACCTCGTCGCGGACGAGCACCGTCGTGCCGCAGCGCAGGCACGGGCGCCCGGCGCGCCCCGCGACCCAGTGCCGCTCGCCGCGGCGGGTGTCACCGGTGGTGGTCTGGAACATCCCCGGGATCGTGACGGAGGCGCGGAGGCCTCTCGCCGCGGTCGCCACGAGGGCGCGGACGTCGAGGGAGCCGATCGGCCGCCAGGGCCAGACCCCGCGGAGGAAGCAGACCTCGTTGGCCCAGAGGTTGCCGAGACCCGCGAGGCAGCGCTGGTCGAGGAGTGCGGCGACGACGGGCCGGTCCGGGAGGCGGGAGAGGCGCCGGACGGCCTCGTCGGCGTCCCAGTCCGCGCGGAGCGGGTCGGGCCCGAGGTGCCCGACGGCGCGCGGCTCGTCGCGGGTGGCGAGGAGCTCGACGACCGGGAGGTCGATGCCCCACACGGTCGAGTCGTCGTCGAGGCGGAGGCGGACGCGGACGTCCTTCTGCACCGAGCGGGGGACCGCTCGGCCGGGAGCGGTCACGGTCCAGGAGCCCTGCATCCGCAGGTGGGTGTGAAGGGTCGTTCCGCCGGAGAAGCGGGTGAGGAGGTGCTTGCCGTGGGTGTCGTGCTCGAGGATCCTCAGCCCGGCGAGGGAGGTGCCGGCCGCGTCCCCGGAGCGCAGCTCGCCCTCGAGGACGGTGCGACCGTCCGCCGCCCGCCTGAGGCGGGCGGCGAGACGGTGCACACTGTCTCCCTCGGGCATCCCCGAACTCTAGGAGCCGGAGCTCGTCGAGGTCAGGGGTCGCGCGGGATCAGGCGCCGCGGTACGCCTGCTTGTAGACGCGCTCGGTGCCGTCGGGCGCGGTGACCTCGATGGTCGCCGTGCCGGCCTTGATGGGCTTGAAGACGGTCACGGTCTTGACCGTGAACGACTGGCCGGGCTTGACCGTCTTCTTCGTCTTGCTGCCGTACGCCGTCGTGATCTCGATCGAGACCGTCTCGTCGCCGTTGTTCACCGCCGACACCGTCAGCGTCCGCACGACGGCGAGGCGCTTGGTGGAGGCGGTGGTCGCGACGTCGATGACCGTGACGGGCTCGGGCTCCGGGTCCGTCCGGGTCTCGGGCAGGTCGAGGCCGACGACGACCGGGTCGTGGTCGCTGGAGCGGTACGCCGAGGTGTCGTAGAAGATCGTCGCGTTGTAGTCGTAGCGGCTGTACTCCAGTGCCACGGACTCGCCGCTGTTGATGTTCCAGGTGTCGACCCCGGTGACAGTCCTGTCGGCCGCGGGCGAGGCGAAGACGTGGTCCAGCGAGCCGACCGCGCCGTCGAACGAGTACGAGTACTTGCCGTCCTTCGCACCCTGGTCGATGTAGCCGGCGTCGGTGATCACCTTCACCGGGTCCTCCTTCGAGTAGGCGTTGAAGTCGCCCAGCAGGTAGACGAGCTCGGTGGCCTTCTCGGTGCGGAGGCGGTCGGCGAAGGCGACGAGGGCGGTCGCCTGCTTCACGCGCGAGGCGTTCGAGGCGCCCTGGCCGTCGCCCTGGTCGGCGTCGGCGCCGGATCCGGAGCCCTTCGACTTGAAGTGGTTCACGATCGCGACGAACTCGCTGGCGCTGTCGCCGAGGAGGCGGAACTCCTGGGCGAGGGGCTTGCGGGCGTTAGAGAAGTTCACCGTGTCGTTGAGCACGACGGACTCGCCGACCGGCTCGATGACGGCCTTCTTGTAGATGAAGGCGGTGCGGATGACGTCCTCGTCCGCGAGCGCGGGGAGCGCTGCGGGGGAGGGGACGTAGGCCCAGACCTCGGAGCCGGCCGCCGTGTTCAGCGCGGCGGTCAGGGTGGCGAGGGCCTCGTCGCGCGGCTTGCCGAACTTGGCCGAGTTCTCGATCTCCTCGAGCGAGACGACGCCCGCGCCGAGGGTGTTGATCGCGGTCACGATCTTGGCCTGCTGGCGCTCGAGGTCGTCGGCGTTCGCCGCTCCGCGGGCGTCGCAGCCGCTGTTGACCGTGACGGGGTCGCCGTCGCGGTCGGTGTAGAAGGTGCAGCCGGTGATCGAGTCGCCGGTGGTGGAGAAGTAGTTGAGCACGTTGAAGGACGCGATCGAGAGGTCGCCGCCGACGGCCTCGGGCTTCGCGGTCCGGGTGTTCGCGAAGGTCGCGGGCTGCACGTCGCCGGCGTTCTCGACGGTCAGCTGCGTGGTGGGCTGGAAGGCCCAGCCGCCGTTGCGGTAGTCGAGGACGACGGGGCGGGTGAAGGTCGCCGGAGCACCCACGCGGATCGGCGCGGTGGTGGTGAGGTAGGGCAGCGGGATCGCCTTGTTCGCGGCGGCGCCGAGGAAGTTGATCGAGGCGCCGTCGTCGAGGGTGATCGCGCGGGCGGCGTTGTCGGCGACGACGGCCGCGAGCTCCGGCGAGCCGGGGCGGGCGACCTCGGTCGGCGTGAGCAGCGGGGACGTGCCGGCGGCGAGGCCGACCGAGCCGAAGCTGTTCAGGTCGAAGGTGTCGGTGACCGTGTAGGCGCCCTGCGGAGCGATCAGCATGCTCTCGAGCACCTCGCGCTCGGCGGCGGTGCCGGGGAGCGCGACAGCGGCCGGGACCGGCGCTGCGGCGGCGCCGTCGAGCTTCACGACGGTCGCGGCCGAGGTCGGGGTGAGCTCGGTCAGGCCGTTGTACTCGCTCACCTCGCCGGTGATGCGCAGGTGGTCGCCGATCGTGACCGACCCGACGGAGGCGGAGGAGAAGACGAAGACGGCGTCGGAGGCCGTGCGCGAGCTCTCGCCGCCGGTGCCGGGGGTCTGGATGACGTAGCCGTTGTAGCCGCCGGACGGGTAGCGCGCGGTGACGACGCCGGAGGTGGTGACGGTGCTGCCGACGAGCGGCGACGCGTAGCCGGTGCCCTGGATCTCCGCGATGGAGACGGCCGGGATCTCGGCCGGAGGGGTCGTCGGGGGAGTGGTCGGCGGGGTCGTCGTCGGCGGCGTCGTGGGCTCGGGCTCGGATCCTCCGCCCGCGGCCTGCGGGGTCGGTGCGCCGAGCGCGAAGTCGGCCGAGTTGACGTCGGTGTCGCCGGTGGCGGTGTCCGCGCGGGCGATCGTCTGGGTGAGGGAGGGCACCGTGGCGACGGACGACTCGAAGGTGTTCGAGGTGCCGTAGCCGACGAGGTCGATCACCGCGTCCGGCTGGGCGGCGGCGCCGGTGGGCGGCGCCACGAGCGCCGAGGTCCCGTCGACGAGGAAGAGGGTGCCGCCCGCGGCGGCCATGTTGAGGCCGTTCGCGCTCTGGTCGGGCGTCGGCAGGGCCGCGCCGTTGGTGCCGTTGCTGGCGCCGGCGAGCAGGAAGTGGCCGCCGGCGGGCACCGAGCCGGTGAGCGGCACGGTCGTGGTGGGGTTCGCGGTGCCGGTCGCCGAGCGGTACTGGATCGAGAGGCCGCCGAGGGCGATCTCGGCGGCGGTGGGGTTGTAGAGCTCCACGTAGCGGTTGCTGAACGCGGCACCGGCGGAGCCTCCGCGGGCGAAGACCTCGCTGATGACGAGCTCGTCGCCCGAGGGCGCGGCCGCGGCGGAGGTCGCGACCAGCGGAGCGGCCGCCAGGGCCAGTCCGGTCAGGGCCGCCAGGCCGAGCCCGCGCCTCCGGCGGCGGTCGGGCGGGGTGGGAGAGTCGGGCATGGTGGTCCTCTCGATCGCCGCTCGGAAGAGCGGTCGCAGCGTCGTCGCCGCGCGGCGCGGCCGGCGCACCCCCGGAAGGGGCACGCATGGTCACGCTATGCAGTGCGGGTGCCCGGCCTGTGAACCGGACGTTTCATGAACGTAAACTCATCCACCGACATCGGGGCGCGCGGGTGCCGCTCGCGGCGCGTTCGCGGCTTCGCGGGCCACACTCGTCGGATGATCTCCTTCGAGCTGGCCCGTGCCCTGCGCACGGCGGGCGTGCGCTGGACGCCCCGCACCGGTGACCGCTTCCGCATCGAGCGGGAGGGCTTCGACGGCGACGTCTTCACCGTCAGCGACATGACCATCGAGGCGCACGAGTACCCGAGCGGGACCGTCCTCGGCTTCAACGGCACCACGGAATGGGCGCTCGACTCCGTCTCCCTGGAGGACTCGCTCTGGCTGCCGCGGGAGGACCAGCTGCGCGAGCTCCTCCGCGGGACCTTCCGCTCCCTTCGTCGCCTCGCCGAGCCGGAGACGCGGTTCGCCGTCGAGGTCGAGCTCGGCGGCCGGGCGCGGACCTTCGAGGACGCGGCGGCCGAGAACGCCTACGCGGAGGCGCTGCTCGCGCTGGTCAGCTCGGTCGCGGTCGACCTCGACGACGTGGACGAGCTGGACGCGGCCGACGAGCCCGACCGGGCGGCCGAGCGGGCCTGAGGCTCCGTCCGACCCCGACCCTCCGCATCCGGCGGGGCTAGGACGCCGCCTTCTCCGCCGCCGCGGTCTTCTTCGGGGTCCGCTTCTTCGCAGGCGCGTCGGCGCCCTTCTCCGGGTCGGCTCTCTTCGCCGCGGGCTTCTTCTTCGCGGCGGTCGTCGCCGGAGCCTTCGCCGCCTTCTTCGGGGCAGGCGTCGTCGCCGCCTTCTTCTCGGCGGGAGCCTCCTCCGCCGGCGCACCTTTCGCCCCGCGGCTGCGCTCGACCGAGCGCTTGAGCGCCTCCATCAGGTCGAGCACCTCGCCGCCGCCCTCCTCCTCCGGCGCCTCGCCGAAGGTCGCGGCGGTGTCGAGGGCGTCGCCCTGCTCGATCTTGGCGTCGATCAGCGTGCGCAGCTCCTCCTGGTACGCGTCGTGGAACTTCGCGGCGTCGAAGTCCTCGGAGTAGGAGTCGACCAGGTGCGCCGACATCTCGAGCTCGCGCGCCGCGATCCGGGTGCTGCCCTCCAGCGACGGGAACTCGACCTCGCGCACCTCGTCGGCCCAGAGCAGCGTCTGCAGCATCAGCAGCTTGCCGCGCACCCGCAGCGCCGCGAGCCGGGTCTTCTGCCGGAGCGCGAACTCGACGATGGCGGTGCGGTCGGTCTCCTCGAGGGTGCGGCGCAGCAGGACGTAGGCCTTGGGGGAGGAGGAGTCGGGCTCCAGGATGTAGGCGCGGTCGAACATGATCGGGTCGACCTGCTCGCTGGGCACGAACTGCACGACGTCGATCTCGCGGTCGCGCTCCTCCGGCAGCGCCTTGAGCTCGTCCTTGGACAGGACCACGGTGCGCTCGCCGTCGTCGTAGGCCTTGTCGATGTGGTCGAAGGTGACGACCTCGCCGCAGATCTCGCACTTGCGCTGATACCGGATCCGTCCGCCGTCCTTGTCGTGGACCTGGTGCAGCGGGATGTCGTGGTCCTCGGTCGCGCTGTAGATCTTCACCGGCACGTTGACCAGGCCGAAGGTGATCGCGCCCTTCCAGATGGCTCGCATGCGCCCAGTGAACACCGTGTCCCCCGGCCGCCGGAAGCCCTGTCGGACGTGAGGGAGCCCCCGACCGTCGAAGGGACCCGCCGCAGCTCGACGGTCCGGGGTCCCCTCAGGGCGGAACGACGGAGCCGCCCGGTCGTCGCGGAGCGACGGCCGGACGGCTCCGGGGCGGTGGCGGCTAGCCGCGCTCGGCGCTCCGGCGGCGCAGCGCGGCGAGCAGGAGCCCGCCGACGCCGCCCGCGATCAGCAGTCCGCCGAGGCCCAGAGGCAGGCCGACGTCGGCTCCCGTCGAGGCCAGGGGCGGGCGGCCGCCGGGGTGCGGCGCCACGGCGGTCGGCGTGCTGCTCGGGGTGAGAGCGGCCGTCGGCGCGGTGGTGGGCGCGGTCGTCGGGGCGACGGTCGGCTGCGCGGTCGGAGCGACGGTCGGCTCGGCGGTCGGGGCCACGGTGGGCTCCGGCGTCGGGGTCGGCGTGGTCGGGTCCTTCTCGGCGTCGATCGCGGAGGTGTCCGCGGCGAACGAGGCGGTCACGAAGGCGATGGCCTTCGACGTGATGCCGAGCGCCTCCTGGTTGATGTTGTCGATGTCGTCGGCGGCGGAGTGGTAGTTCGGGTCGTGCGTGATGCCGGCGGTGCCGCCGAACAGCGCGACCTCCTCCTCCGTCTTGACGTCGTCGGCGCCGGTGAAGACGCCCGAGGACGGGATGCCGACCGAGATGAAGCCGTCGTAGTCGCTGCGTCCGTCGAACGCGGTGTCGATCCAGGGCTGGTCGATCGAGTCGAAGTAGTCGGTGAACGCCTTCTCGGTCGCGATCGAGCCGGCGGGCACGTCCACGGGGGCCTCGTAGGTGGACTGGTCCGCGTCGTAGACGGAGATCACGTAGTTCGGCGAGGCGACCATGTCGAAGTTCATGTAGGTCGCGATCTTCGAGGCGTCCTCCTCCGTCAGGGAGTCGACGTAGGTGTAGGAGCCGACCAGGCCCACCTCCTCGGCGCCCCACCAGGCGAAGCGGACCGCGTTGGTCGTGTCGCCCGCGGCGGCCAGCTGCACGGCCGTCTCGAGCAGCGTCGCGGATCCGGAGCCGTTGTCGTTGATGCCGGGGCCGGCGGGCACGCTGTCGAGGTGCGCGCCGAGCATGACCACGTTGTCGTGGTCGCCGCCCGGGGTCTCCGTGACGATGTTGAAGGTCTCCACCTCGGTCGTCGTCTGGTCGATGAGGACCGAGACGCTCGCGGGGAGCGACGCCAGCAGCGCCTGACCCTCGGCCTGCGTGACGCCGACGCCGGGGACGGCGGCCTCGTCCTGTCCGCCGAACGTCCCGTTGAGGGCGTCGCTCGGCGCGTTGTCGTAGATGATGATCGCGGCGGCGCCGGCGGCACCGGCGGCGACCGACTTCTCGAGGAAGCTGCAGGAGCCGCGGCTGACGAGCGCGACCTTCCCGGTGGCGTCGAGGCCGGTCCAGGCGTCCGTGGTGCAGCCGAGCGGATCGACGGGGGCGATGAGCTCGCCGGTCACGCCGCCCTCGGGTGTCGACGGAGTGAACTCCATCGGGATACCGACGGCGCCGGTCCCGGTGGTCAGCGTGAACGCGTCGATCGTCTGCGTCGCGGTGGTGAAGTCCTGGCGCTGCGTCGTGTAGCCGGCGCCCGCAAGGACCTTCTCCACGTACTCGCCGCTCAGCTCGTAGCCCGGGGTGCCGATCGCGCGGGTGCCGCCGTTGGCGTCTGCGATCGACTGGAGCGCCTCCAGGTGGGTCATGATGCCGTCGACCGTGACGGTGTCGGCGAAGTCGACCGGCTCGACGGCGCTCGCCGTCGGCGCGAAGGCGAAGCCGGCGACGAGGGCGCCCGCTCCGATCATCGCGCTCGAGCCGATCAGCGAGCGGCGTCGGCGGCCGCTCGGGGTGTTCGTGGTGGTTCGCGCCACTGGGGCTCCCTCTCCTCGAGAACGTGCCGCCGCGTCGGCGGCCCCGACGCGCACCTCCCGAAGACTGGGAGGGGATCGCGTCCTCTGCGAGGGTATTCACAGGAAACGGTGCGGCCCAGTCCCCCCTGCCAGATTTCATCCGGACGAAACACGGACCGGGCCGGCGGGTCGGTCAGGCCGTCGCCGGGCTCTCGGCCCACTCGCGGAGCATCGCGAGCGTCTCCTCCGGACGGTCGCGGTGGGGGCTGTGACCTGCGCCCGCCACGACCGCGTACCGGATGCGCGGATTCGCGCGCAGCACCAGGGCGGCGAGGGAGGGAGGGAGCAACGTCTCGATCTGCGGGTCGCCGGCCAGCACGAGGACCGGCGGGCGGAGGCCCGGCAGGTCCGCCAGCAGGTCCCACGGGTCGTTGTCGTCGATCGTCGCGGCGACCGCGGCCGGATCGGCGGCCCGCACCGCGGCGAGCTTCTCGGCCCGGTCCCGCTCGTCCCAGAGCGGCTGCGCGACAGCGAGCTCCTCGGCCGAGACCGCGAGACCGGCGAGCTCGCCCGCGCGGACGGCGGCCCGCTGCTCCGGGGCGAGCCGGAGCACCGGGTCCAGCAGCGCCAGGCGCCCCGCCCAGCCGGACTCGCGGGCGGCGGCGCGCACCGCGACCGCTCCGCCGAGCGAGTGCCCGACGACGAGGTCGAACCGTCCCCGCGCGAGGGCGTCGTCGGCGTAGGCGTCGTGGCGGGCGGAGCCGCCGCGCGGCCCGTCGCCGTGTCCGCGCAGGTCGGGAGCGGAGACGCTCCAGCCCGCCGCGGTCAGCTCGCGGCTCAGCCGCCACCAGGTGCGGCCCGAGCCGCCCAGGCCGTGCAGGAGCAGGACCCTGCCCGCCGTCATCGCCGGAGCCTCAGTCGAAGCGCGGGTCGCGGCCGGTGCGCTCACCTGTCACGAGCCCGGCGATCGCGGCGAGGTCCTCGTCGTCCAGGGCGAAGCCGAAGACGTCCAGGTTCTCGCGGATCCGCTCCGGCGTCACCGACTTCGGGATCACGACGACGCCGAGCTGCACATGCCAGCGCAGCACCGCCTGCGCCGGCGAGACGCCGTGCTTCGCGGCGACGCGGGCCAGGGCCGGCTCGTCGAGGAGGCGCCCGCGGGCCAGCGGCGACCACGCCTCGGTGACGATCCCGTGGGCGGCGTCGAAGGCGCGCAGCTCCTCCTGGGGCAGCCGCGGGTGCAGCTCGACCTGGTTGATCGCGGGCACCACTCCCGTCTCGTCGAGCAGGCGCTGCACGTGCTCCTCGGCGAAGTTCGAGACGCCGATCGAGCGGGCCCGCCCCTCGCTCTGCAGGCGCTCGAGGGCACGGTAGGTGTCGACGTAGCGGTCGCGCGAGGGGATCGGCCAGTGCACGAGGTAGAGGTCGACGTAGTCGGTGCCGAGCAGCTCGAGGCTCCGGTCGAAGGCGGCGAGCGTCTCGTCGAAGCCGTGGTCGTCGTTCCACACCTTGGTCGTCACGAAGACCTGCTCGCGGGGGAGGCCGCTCGCGCGGATCCCCTCGCCGACTCCGCGCTCGTTGCCGTAGAGGGTGGCGGTGTCGACGTGCCGGTAGCCGGCCTCCAGGGCGACGGCGACCGTGCGGGCCGCCTCCTCGTCGCCGATCTTGTAGACGCCGAGCCCGAGCTGGGGGATCGCGCGGCCGTCGTTGAGGGGGATCAGGGGGACGCTCATGCCTCCCATGCTGGCATGCGCCTCAGACGCTCCAGTCGAGCTCGCCGTGCGGTCCCACGTGCACGTCGTCCTCGATCAGCGCTGCGAGACCGGCCACCCCGAAGAGGAGGCGCCGCTCGGCGCGCTCCGCGTCGCTGCGCTCGTCGATGCCGCGCACGGCGAAGTGCACGTCGTGGCCCGCCTGCAGGCCCTCGACGCCGAGCCGGCCTCGGAGCGCGCGCACGGGGCGCCGGCCGATGCCGAGTCCGCGCCAGAGGGAGCCCGTCTCGAGGACCACCGCCGTCTCGGAGGCGACGACCCCGTGCTGCTCGCGGTGCGCGGTGAGCTGCCACCCGTAGCCGAGGTGGTGCAGGCGGGTCGAGTGCGGGCCGCGCCAGGCGTGCGAGGACTCCTCGCGGCGGAAGTAGACGGGACTCGGGCGGAAGGACCCCTGCCAGAGCGCGGCGGCGAGCTCGGTGCACCACTCCGGGGTCTCCGGATCGGACCAGGGGTCGAGGAGGTCGGTCCGGGCGGCGGCGCGCCGGTGCTCGCGCACCAGCTCCTCCGCGTCCTCCCGCAGTCCCATGCCGCCCCCTCGCCGTCGTAGGCCTTCACCCTAGGGTGCCCGACAGGCGCCGGACAACCGGGGTGGCGGCCTAGGAGGGCAGGGTGACCGGCTCGGTGTCGGGGAGCGGGCTGGCGTCGCGCCCGCGGAGATCCGGGTGGTACCGGCGGCCGAGCAGGGGCACCAGGAAGCCGACCAGGGCGAAGGCGGCGGCGACGACGATGGCGGCGGTCGGCCCGGCCTGGTCGATCTGCACGCCGGCGATCGCGGAGCCCAGCGCCGCGCCGATCAGCTGACCGGTGCCGACCCAGCCGTAGGCCTCCGCCGTGTCCGAGAAGCGCACGCTCGAGGCGGTGATCGCGAACAGCGCCGCGAGAGCGGGGGCGATGCCGATGCCGGCGAGGAACAGCGTGACGCACAGCCACCAGAAGTCGGTCGAGACCGCCGCCAGGCCCATGCCGACCGTGACGATCAGCATCCGCCGCGCGGTCGCCCACCGGCTGATCGGGATGTGGCCGAGGGCGAGGCCGCCGACCAGGGAGCCCGCCGCGAACACGGCGAGCACGACACCCGACTCGACTCCGCCCTCGCCGAACACCGCGACCACGCCCGCCTCGACCGCCGAGCAGGCGCCGATCAGGAGGAAGCCGACGACCGTGGCCAGCAGCACCGGGGGCTTCGTGAGCACCACGCCGAGGCGGCGCTTCGAGCGCGGGATCCGGACGCGGCCCACCTCGGGCGAGGCGATGAACCAGATCCCGCCGCCGATCAGGAACGCGGCGGCGGTCAGGATGCCCGCGACCGTCGACACCTGGATCGACACGAGCGTCGCCAGCACCGGGCCGAGCACCCAGATGATCTCCTGCGCGGAGGCGTCGAGCGAGAAGAGCGGGGTCAGCTGCGAGCTGGTGACCATCTTGGGGTAGATGGTCCGCACGGCCGGCTGCACCGGCGGCATGCTCAGGCCGGCGACGAACCCGATCACGACGAACTGCCACACCTCGAGCGGGAGCACGGCCATCGCGATGATCGCGCCCGCGCAGACCACGAGGGTGATCGTCAGCACGCGGCGCATCCCGAGCCGCCCCATCAGGCGGCTGGTCAGCGGCCCGGCGATGGCCTGCCCGATCGACATCGAGCCGAGCACCAGGCCGGCGGCGGCGTAGGAGTGGTGCACCCGCTCCACGTGCAGGAGGAACGCCAGCGAGAGCATCCCGAACGGGAAGCGCGCGGTCAGCTGCGCGAGGATGATGCGCCCCACCCCGGGGGTCTTCAGGAGATCGGTGTAGCTGCCCACCGGACGACACTAGCGCTCCGGAGGGGACTGCGGTTCGTCGAGGGAGACCGCTGCACGAGGGTCCCTCGACGGGTCGCGGTTCCCTCGGCGGAGGGGTACGTCAGCCGGCCAGCACCTTGCGGATCCGCTGCAGCGACACGCTCTCGGCGGTGCCGAGCGACTGCGCGAAGAAGCTCACCCGCAGCTCCTCGATCATCCAGCGGGCGCGCGCGATCCGCTCCGGGGCGTGCGCGGGCAGCGGCACGACGCCGCCTGCCGAGCGGTAGAGCTCCTGGGCCGCCTGCACCTCGTTCAGCCAGACGCGGTCGCGCCCGACGTTCTCGGCGATCTTGCCGAAGCGCTCGGTGATCCCGCCGAGGTAGCGCGGGAGGTGCCGCAGCCGCTCCACTCCGGTCGCCGAGACGAAGCCCGGGTAGACCAGGCCGGAGAGCTGCTCCCGCGCATCCGTGAGGGCGGGCAGGAGCGCCATGCTCGTCGAGGCCTTGAGCGCCTTCTCGACGCCCCGGGCGGTGGTGAGGATCGTCGTGACCGTCTTCACGGTCTCGAACATCGCGTCCATGACGCTCGCCGAGACCCGGTCGCGCACGGCGTCGAACTCGGCGCGGAGGAAGAGCATCCCGTCGGGCTTCATCCGCCAGAGGACCGCGTCGACGCAGGCGAGCAGGCAGTCGGTGAAGAGCGCGGTCGTGTTCTGGTACGGGCTCTGCGCGAGCACGAGCTTCTCGTTCGAGGTGAGGTGCTGCTGCACGTAGGCGACGGGGCTCGGCGTCGCGAGCAGGAGGAGGCGGCGGACGCCTCGCGGGTGCTCGCGCGCCTGGTCCTCGGCCGTGGCGAGCAGGCGGATCGAGACCGAGTCGCCGTCGTCGATCAGGGCGGGGTAGGCGCGGATGGTGTTCCCGCCCTGCCGGGTGTCGGTGACGCGGGGCAGCTCCGGCATGTCCCAGGTCCTCAGGCCCCGGCGCTCGAGCGCGTCGGGGACCCGGGCCTCGACCACGCGGGCGACCTCGTCGCGGACCCGACCGCGCAGGCGCTCGGCCAGCGGGGCGAGCTCCTTGCCGGCGGCGACCGTGCGCCCCCGCTCGTCGGCGACGGCGAAGGTGACCCGCAGGTGCGAGGGGATGCGCTCGAGGTCGAAGTCCTCGGGCTGCACCACCACGCCGGCCTCGCGGCGGATCGCTCCGGCCAGGGTCGCCGCGAACGACTCCGTCGGCGGGTTCGGCACGTCGTGCGGCAGGGACGCGGTGAGCTTGCGCGCCCAGTCGTTCGCGGGCACCACGTTCCGGCGCAGGTGCTTGGGCAGCGCCTTGATCATCGCGGTGACCAGCTCGGCCCGGAGTCCCGGCACCAGCCAGTCGAAGCCGAGGGGCGTCACGCGGGGCAGGAGCGCGAGCGGCACGTGCACCGTCACTCCGTCCTCCTCCGTCCCCGGCTCGAACCGGTACGAGAGGCGGAAGCGCTGGTCGGCCTGGCGCCACTGCGTGGGGAACGCGGTCTCGTCGATCTGCTCCGCGTCCTCGGGGAGGAGCGTCTCCTGCGTCATCGTCAGCAGGTCGGGCTCGTCGTGCTGGGTCGTCCGCCACCAGGAGTCGAACGAGCGCACCGAGGTGATGTCGCGGGGGAGTCGGCGGTCGTAGAAGTCGAACACGGCCTCGTCGTCGACGAGCAGGTCGCGGCGGCGCGTGCGCTCCTCCAGCCGCTCGAGCTCGGCCCGCAGGGCGCGGTTCTTGCGGTCGAAGGCGTGGCGCGACTCCCACTCGCCCTCGACGAGGGCGTGCCGGATGAACAGCTCGCGGGCGTACGAGGCGTCGATCCGCGAGAACTGGACGCGGCGGCGGGCGATGATCGGCACGCCGTAGAGCGTGACCTTCTCGTAGGCCACGGCCGCGCCCTGCGCCTTCTCCCAGTGCGGCTCGCTGAACTGCCGCTTGACGAGGTCGCCCGCGATCGCCTCGGCCCAGGCCGGATCGATCGCGGCGTTCGAGCGGGCGAAGAGGCGGCTGGTCTCGACCAGCTCGGCGCTCATCACCGCGTCGGGGAGCTTCTTGGCCAGGGCGCTGCCGGGGAAGATCGAGAACTTCGCGTTGCGGGCGCCGATGTACTGCACGTTCTGGCGCTCGCGGCTCTTCGCCGCGCGCTGCGCCTGCTGCGAGGTGGTGTCCTTGATGCCCAGGTGCGAGAGCAGGCCGGCCAGGAGGCTCCGGTGGATCCCGTCGGGGTCGACCTTCGGCTCGCCAAGCTCGAGCTTGAGGGGGCGCGCGAGCTGGCGCAGCTGGCGGAACACGTCCTGCCACTCGCGCACGCGCAGGTAGTTGAGGTACTCGGCCTTGCACAGGCGCCGGAAGGCGCTCGAGGAGAGCTCCTCCTGCTTCTCCTCCACGTAGTTCCAGAGGTTCAGCAGGGTGAGGAAGTCGCTGGTGGGATCGACGAAGCGCGCGTGCTGCTGGTCGGCCTGCGCGCGGCGCTCGAGAGGGCGCTCGCGGACGTCCTGGATCGTGAGGCCCGCGACGATCGCCATCACCTCGCGGCTGACGCCGTGGCGGCGCGACTCGATCACCATCCGGCCGAAGCGCGGATCGATGGGGAGCCGCGCGAGGTCGCGCCCGATGCGCGTGAGCTGCGGCGCGGCCTCCGCCCCCTTGCGCGGGACGCCGCTCGAGTGCGCGCTCGGCGGCGTGCCGCGTACCGGAGCGGCGTCTCGTGGAGCAGCGGAGGGGGAGCCGGGGACGCGGAGGGCGCCGAGCTCCGTGAGCAGGTCGAGGCCGTCCTTGATGCCGCGGGAGTCGGGCGGAGTGAGGAACGGGAACGAGGCGATGTCGCCCAGTCCGAGCGAGATCATCTGCAGGATGACCGCGGCCAGGCCCGTGCGCAGGATCTCGGGATCGGTGTACTCGGGGCGGCGGAGGTAGTCCTCCTCGGAGTAGAGGCGGATCGCGATGCCCGCGCTGGTGCGTCCCGAGCGGCCGGAGCGCTGGTTCGCGGAGGCCTGCGACACCGCCTCGATCGGCAGCCGCTGCACCTTCGAGCGCGCGCTGTAGCGCGAGATGCGGGCCGTGCCGCCGTCGATCACGTAGCGGATCCCGGGGACGGTGAGACTCGTCTCCGCCACGTTGGTCGCG
Organism: Rathayibacter sp. AY1C4; assembly: GCF_002932195.1. Classification (NCBI taxonomy): domain Bacteria; kingdom Bacillati; phylum Actinomycetota; class Actinomycetes; order Micrococcales; family Microbacteriaceae; genus Rathayibacter; species Rathayibacter sp. AY1C4. The sequence goes on from NZ_PSWE01000010.1 coordinate 73,800, forward strand.
AGCACGACGCGGCGGCGGACGCCGGGGGTGCGCCCCTTCTCGAAGACGCGGTGCTGATCGGCCGCCGACAGGCGCCCGTAGAGGGGGAGCACCTCGGTGCCCGGCAGGTTCCGGCCCCGGATGGCGTCCTCGGCGTCGCGGATCTCGTTCTCGCCCGAGAGGAACACCAGGACGTCGCCCGGATCCTCGCGCGCCAGCTCGGATAGGGCGTCGGCGATGCCGGTCATCAGGTCGCGGCTGCCGCTCGTCGCGTCGGGGACGTCGGTGTCGTCGTCCTCCTCCGGCTCCTCGGCGACCAGCGGGCGGTAGCGGATCTCGACCGGGTAGGTGCGGCCGGAGACCTCGATGATCGGCGCGGGCTCGCCGGCGGCGTCGGCGAAGTGGGCCGCGAAGCTCTGCGGATCGATCGTCGCCGAGGTGATGATCACCTTCAGGTCGGGGCGCTGCGGCAGCAGGCGGTGCAGGTAGCCCAGGAGGAAGTCGATGTTGAGGCTGCGCTCGTGCGCCTCGTCGATGATGATCGTGTCGTACCGGCTGAGCATCCGGTCGTGGTTCATCTCGTTGAGCAGGATGCCGTCGGTCATCAGCTTGATCCGCGTCGAGGCGGACGCCTTGTCGGTGAACCGGACCTGGTAGCCGACCAGCCCGCCGACCTCGTCGTCGAGCTCCTCCGCGATGCGCTCGGCGATGGTGCGCGCGGCGATGCGCCGGGGCTGCGTGTGCGCGATGCTCTCGCGGCCGAGCTCCAGGCAGATCTTCGGAAGCTGGGTCGTCTTGCCCGATCCGGTCGCACCGGCGACGATGACCACCTGGTGGTCGCGGATCGCGGCGGCGATGTCCTCGCGCCGCGCCGACACGGGGAGTTCGGGCGGGTACCGGATGCTGAGCACGTCTGACATGAGCCCTCCATCCTACGCCGCGTGCGACAATGCCCTGTCTCGTGAAACATCGCGGGCCACCCTGCCCGGTCGGGCGCTCCGGCGCCGGTCGACCGCGGCGCACGATCCCGTGGAGCACCCCGATGAATCCGCAGTCCCTGCTGGTCGTGCTGAACATCGTGCTGCTGCTCTTCGCGATCCGGGGCGTGCTGTCGAACCCGAGGCTCTCGAAGGTCGCGAAGGTCTCCTGGGTGGCGTTCATCGTGATCGCGCCGTTCATCGGCAGCCTCGCCTACCTGGCGGTGGGCCGTCGCGGCGGGAGCGGCGGAAGCGGCACGGTCGTGCGCGGCACGGAGCGGCCGTCGGGCTGGTTCTTCGAGCGCTGAGCGGCCGGGCGGCCCGGCGGCGGGGAGACCCGCGGACGTCGGCGCTCCGCGGACCTCCTGACCCTCCGACCCGCGGCAACCCCCTGACCGGCGGCTCCGCCCGCGTCTAGCGTGGAGCGCATGGCCGATCGTCTGCGCTCCAGTGTCAGCCCCTACCTCCGCTCGCACGCGGACAATCCAGTCGACTGGTTCCCCTGGGGCGAGGAGGCGTTCGCCGAGGCGGTGCGCCGCGACGTCCCGGTGATGGTGTCGATCGGCTACTCCACCTGCCACTGGTGCCACGTGATGGCGCGGGAGTCGTTCTCGGATCCGGTGCTCGCCGCTCGGCTGAACGCGGACTTCGTCGCGGTGAAGGTCGACCGCGAGGAGCATCCGGACGTCGACACGGCCTACCTGACGGCCGCGAGCGCGTTCACCCGGCAGCTCGGCTGGCCGCTGACGGCCTTCGCCACCCCCGCCGGCGAGACCTTCTTCGCCGGCACCTACTTCCCGCCGCGCGCCGTCGGCGGCGTGCCCGCCTTCTCCGACGTCCTCGACGCGGTCTCGGAGGCGTGGCGGCTGCGGCGCGACGAGGTGCAGGCGACGGCGGGCGGCCTGGCCGCGGCCCTGCGCGAGGCGACCGCGGCGCTGCCCGCCGATGCCGCACTGCCCGGCGACGCCGAGCTCGACGGCGCCGTCCGCGCACTCGCGGACGAGGAGGACCAGGTGCACGGCGGCTTCGGCGGCGCCCCGAAGTTCCCGGTGGCCCCCGTGCTCGGGTTCCTGGCCTCGCGGCCCTCGGGAGCGGCGCTCGCCGAGCGCACGCTGCTCGCGCTGGCCGCGTCCCCTCTCCGCGACCGCGACGGGGGCTTCTTCCGCTACGCGACGCAGGCCGACTGGAGCGATCCGCACTACGAGCGGATGCTGTACGACAACGCGCAGCTGCTGGACGTCGCGGCCGTCCTGCTCGGGCACGACGGCGCCCGGGTGGAGGAGCTGACCGGAATCGCGGAGGGGGTCGCCGCGTTCCTCCTGACCACTCTCGAGCGGCCGGGCGGCGGCTTCGCGTCGGCGCAGGACTCGGAGAGCATCGTCGACGGTCAGCGCTCGGAGGGCGGCTACTACCTCGCCGAGGACCGGTCCCGCCTCGCGCCTCCCGCTCTCGACGAGAAGGTCGTCACCGGCTGGAACGGCCTGGCGATCCGCGCGCTCGCCCGCGCCGGACGCGTGCTCGGACGGGAGGAGTGGCTCGACGCCGCCCGGCGCGCGGCGGACGCGGTGCTGCAGCGGCACCTCGTCGACGGCCGCGTCGCGGTGCGCGCCTCCCTCGACGGTGCCGTCTCCGCGGCCCGCCCGGCGCTGGAGGACCTCGGGATGCTGGCCGGCGGGCTCCTCGAGCTCGCCGTGGCGGAGGGCCGTCCGCGCTACGCGGTCGTCGCGCGCACCCTGATCGACGGCGCGCTCGACGCGGCCGACGGCCCGCTGCCGTTCGCGCTGCCCGGGGGAGGAGACCCGGCGCTGACCGCGCGGGGACTCCTGCTCGCGGCCGATCCCTCCGAGGGCGCCTACCCCTCCGGCCTGTCGGCGACGGCGGACGCGGCGCACGAGCTGTACCTGCTCACCGGATCGCAGCGCTACCGGGAGGCGGCCGAGGCGGTCGTCGCCTCGATCGCTCCGGGCGCGGTCCGGCAGCCGATGGGCTTCGGCGCCGTGCTCGGGCTCGCTTCGCGGCTGGCTCGCCCGGTGCGGCAGCTGGTCGTCGTGGGCCCCGGCGCGGCGGAGGCGGTGCAGGGCGCGCGGTCCGCCGGGATCGGCGTGCTGGTCGGCGTGTCCGACGAGGGCGCCCGGGACTGGGCGGACGCGGGCTTCGAGCTGTTCGAGGGGCGGATCTCGCGGGAGGGGCTGCCGACCGCCTACTCCTGCGAGGCCTTCGTCTGCGCCCTTCCGACGACCCGCCTCCCGGAGGAGCTGCTCACGCGGCCGTGACCACCAGTGGCGCCGCGGGGTCGGCGGCCCACTCGTTGAGCGAGCCGTCGTAGACGACCGCCGTGTGGACTCCGAGCACCGCCAGTGCGAGTGCATCGGCCGTCGCGGCGATCCCGCCCCCGCAGTAGAGGACGATCCGCTCGGCCTGGAGAGCGTCTCCGAACAGCGACCGCAGCCGCTCCGGCGGCAGGAGCGTGTTGTCGGCGCGGTCGACGAGCCGCCCGGCGGGGACGCTCCGCGAGCCCGGCAGGTGTCCGAGGCGGGGGCGGCGCCCCTCCTCCCCGGTGAACTCCTTCGGCGGGACCGCGCAGACCAGCGCCCCGGGAGCCTCGCCGCGCACGACCCTCTCGACGCCGGCCTTGTCGATCCAGAGCGGCCGCTCCTCGCGCACGCTGATGCCTCCGCTCTCCGCGGGCTCGACGTGCCCCGTCTCGATCGGGCGCTCCTCCCGCCGCCAGGCCGGGAGCCCGCCGTCGAGCACCGCGACGGCGTCGTGCCCGGCCGAGCGCAGCAGCCACCACACGCGCGAGGCCCACTGGCCGACCGCGGAGTCGTACACGACGACCACCGAGTCGTCGTCGATGCCGAGCGCGGCGGTCGCGGCGGCGAAGCGCTCCGGGTCGAGCCGGGTGAAGGGCAGGGGAGCCGCCGGATCCGACAGCTGCTCGAGCAGGTCGCCGAACACGGCGCCGGGGACATGCCCCTCGAGGAGGTACTGCTCGTCGCCGCTGAGGTAGCCGGGCCGCCCGTCGAAGCCGGGCACGAGCAGCACGCTGGCGTCGACGACGACGAGGTGCTCGCGGCCGAGCTGGTCGGCGAGCCACTGGGTCGAGACGATCGGCCGGGCGAGGTACGGGGCGGAGGAGGTGCTCACCCGCCCCACGGTAGGCGCGACCGCCGACAGGCGCGCCCCCGTGCGTCACGCACGGTCACGGACGCCGCCGGGCGCTCAGCACTCGATGACGTTGACCGCGAGGCCGCCCTCGCTCGTCTCCTTGTACTTCGACGACATGTCGATGCCGGTCTGGCGCATCGTCTCGATGACCGCGTCGAGCGAGACGCGGTGGTCGCCGTCGCCGTGCAGCGCGAGGCGGGCCGCGCTCACGGCGGTGGAGGAGGCGATCGCGTTCCGCTCGATGCAGGGGATCTGCACGAGCCCGCCGACCGGGTCGCAGGTCAGTCCGAGGTGGTGCTCCATCGCGATCTCGGCCGCGTTCTCGACCTGGCGCGGAGTGCCGCCGAGCACCGCGCAGAGCGCTCCGGCGGCCATCGCGCAGGCCGAGCCGACCTCGCCCTGGCAGCCCGCCTCCGCACCGGAGATCGAGGCGTTCGTCTTGCAGAGCGAGCCGATCGCGGTGGCGGTGAGGAGGAAGCGGCGCAGCCCCGCGCGGTCGGCGCCCGGGACGAAGCGGAGGTAGTAGTGCCCGACGGCGGGGATGATGCCCGCCGCTCCGTTCGTCGGAGCCGTCACGACGCGCCCGCCTGCGGCGTTCTCCTCGTTCACCGCGAGGGCGAAGGCGTGGAGCCACTCCACCGAGGTCGCGCGGGCGCGGTCGAGCGGATCCTCCTCGAAGGCCTCGAGCCGCTCGCGGAGCACCGAGGCGCGGCGGCGGACGCCCAGGCCGCCCGGCAGCACGCCGTCGGTCGCCAGGCCGTGCTCGACGCAGGCGGCCATGGCGTCCCAGATCGCGTCGAGGCGGGCGTCGATGTCGACCCCGGGGTGCAGAGCGCGCTCGTTCGCGGCGGCGATCTCGGCGATGCCGGAGCGGGTCCGATCGCAGGTCGCCAGCAGGTCGAGCCCGGAGACGAAGGGGTAGGGGTGCGGGGCCAGCGCAGCCCGCTCGGCACGCTCGCCCGCGCGCCGGATGAAGCCGCCGCCGATCGAGTAGTAGGTCTCCTCCCACACCGGCAGCGCGTCGTCGCCGACCCAGACGCTGAAGGTGAGGGCGTTCGGGTGCTCCGGCAGCCTCGTGCGCGGCTCGAAGACGACGTCGTCGCGCGTCATTGCGAGGCGCTGCTCGCCGGCCAGCAGGATCGTCCCCTCCGCGTCGAGGCGCTGCCATGCCCCGCGCACCAGCGCCGGGTCGCACGTCTCGGGGTCCAGGCCGGCGAGACCGGCGACCACCGCGTCGGGGGTGCCGTGGCCGATCCCGGTGGAGCCGAGCGAGCTGTAGAGGGTGCATCCCACCCGGCTCACGCGGCCGAGGAGCCCGGCGTCGCGGATCCGCTCGGCGAGGGCGAGGGCGGCGCGCATCGGTCCGACGGTGTGCGAGCTGGACGGGCCGATCCCCACGCTGAACAGGTCGAGGACGGAGACGTAGGCGCTCATCCACCGAGACTACGCCGGGGCCGGCGGAGTGCGCCGCCCGAGCCGCGCCCGCGACGAAGAGCCACGGAGATCCGGAGTCGACGAGGATCTGCGGTGGATCAGCGCAGCGTCTTGCGCGCCGAGATCTGGCCGGTGTCGAAGCCGAGCAGGTGCAGGCCGCCGTGGAAGCGGGCGTGCTCGACCTTGATGCAGCGGTCCATCACGACGGTCAGGCCCTTCGACTCGCCGTACTCGGCCGCCTCCTGGTTCCAGATCCCCAGCTGCACCCAGACCGTGGGCGCGCCGACGGCGAGGACGTCGTCGATCACGGCGGGGATGTCGCTCGCCTTGCGGAACACGTCGACGATGTCGGGCACGACCGGGAGCTCGGCGAGGCTGCGGTAGACCGGCTGCCCCAGGATCTCGGTGGCGTTCGGGTTCACGAAGTAGAGCTCGTAGTCGCTCGACTGCTGCAGGTAGGTGGCGACGAAGTAGGAGGAGCGGGCCGGGTTCGGCGAGGCGCCGACGATCGCCACGGTCTTCGCGCGGCGGAGGATGTCGAGTCGCCTGCGGGCGTCGGGGCCCACCCAGGTGCGCTGCGAGCGGAGCATCCTCGCCAGCGGCGAGTTCGCCGGGACCGAGCAGCTCAGCCCGTTGGACAGCTGGACGACCGTGTCGGCGGTGTCGGTGGTGCTCATGCTCAGACCTCCACGGCCGGGGTGTGCAGGGTGGTGGTCGTGTCCTCGGGGAGCTCGGTCGGAGCGTCGGGGGTGCCGTGCTCCTCGACCGCGCGGGCGAGCGCCTGGTCGAGATCGTAGATGATGTCGTCCGCGTCCTCGATGCCGACGGAGAGGCGGACGAGTCCGGGGAGGACGCCCGCGTGGAGGAGCTGGTCCTCGGTGAGCTGGGCGTGGGTGGTCGAGGCGGGGTGGATCACCAGCGTCTTGGCGTCGCCGATGTTGGCGAGGTGGCTGGCGAGGTCGACCGATTCGATGAAGGTCTGGCCGACGGCGCGGCCGCCCTTGACCACGAAGCTGAAGACCGAGCCCGGTCCCTTCGGCAGGTACTTCTGCGCGCGGTCGTGGTGCGGGTGCGCGGGCAGCCCGGCCCAGTAGACCGCCTCGATGCGGGGGTCGGCGTCGAGCCACTCGGCGACGCGGCGTGCGTTGTCGACGTGCGCCTGGATCCGGTACGGCAGCGTCTCGACGCCCTGGGCGAGCAGGAACGCGGAGTGCGGAGCGAGGACCGGCCCGATGTCGCGCAGCTGCTCCGCGCGCAGGCGCGTGAGGAAGCCGTACTCCCCGAAGTTGCCGTCCCACGACAGGTCTCCGTAGGAGGCGACCGGGTCGTGCAGCAGCGGGAACTTCTCGGGGGAGTAGTGGAAGCGCCCCGACTCGACGACGACGCCGCCGAGCGTGGTGCCGTGTCCGCCGAGGAACTTGGTGGCCGAGTGGATGACGATGTCGGCGCCCCACTCGATCGGGCGGACGAGGTAGGGGGTGGCGACCGTGGAGTCGATGATCAGCGGGATGCCGGCGGCGTGCGCGACCGCGGCGAGGCCCTCGATGTCGGCGATCTCGCCGGAGGGGTTCGCGATCGTCTCGGCGTAGAGAACCTTGGTCTTCTCGGTGATCGCCGCCGCGTAGTCGGCCGGGTCGCTCGAGCGGACGAAGGTGGTGTCCACTCCGAAGCGGCGGAGCGTGACGTCGAGCTGGGTGATCGATCCGCCGTAGAGGTTGGCGGAGGACACCACGTGGTCGCCCGCGCCGACGAGCGCCGCGAAGGTGATGAACTGCGCCGAGAGCCCGGAGGCCGTGGCGACGGCGCCGAGGCCGCCCTCGAGGCTCGCGACGCGCTCCTCGAAGGAGGCGACCGTGGGGTTCGACAGGCGCGAGTAGACGTTGCCGTACTTCTGCAGCGCGAAGCGGGCCGCGGCGTCGGAGGTGTCGTCGAAGACGAAGGCGCTGGTCTGGTAGATCGGCAGAGCGCGGGCGCCCGTCACCGCGTCGGGGATGTTGCCCGCGTGGATCGCACGCGTCTTGAAGCCGTACTCACGATCTGCCATGCGATCGACGCTAGCGGGAGCCGCCGACACCGCCGCGCCGGAGCGACGCATCGCGTAACAGAGCGGCCCCGCAGTGCAGAGCGACCGTGCGCGACAGAGCGGTCGAGCGGATCGGAGCGCCGATCAGAGCGCCAGCTGCACCGCGGCCAGGCCCATCGCCGCGATCGCCGCCCACGACACCAGGGCGACGAGGAGAGCACGCCACCCCGTCGTCACGAGCGCGCGCACCCGGACGGCGCTGCCGAGCGCGAAGAGGGCCGCGGCGAGGAGCCAGGTCTGCGCGGTGTCGGCGGCGGCGAGCAGTCCCTCCGGCAGGGGGAGGAGCGTGCGCAGCAGCACCGCGGCGAGGAACCCGACCACGAACAGCGGCACGATCGCCGGGCGCGTCCCGCCGGTCCCGCCTCGGCGCCTCGTGACCGCCGCCGCCACCGCGACCATCGGCGCCAGCATGACCACTCGGGTGAGCTTCACCACGACCGCCACGGCCAGCGCCGACGCTCCGGCCACCTGGGCCGTCGCCACGACCTGGCCCACGTCGTGGACCGAGGCGCCGACCCAGTGCCCGAACTGCACGTCGGAGAGCCCGAGCGGCTGCTGCAGGGCGGGGAGCACCGCGATCGCGAGCGTGCCGCAGAGCGTCACCAGCGCGACCGGCGTCGCCTGCTCCTGCTCCTTCGCCCGGGTCGCTCCGGCCATCGCGCCGATCGCCGAGGCCCCGCAGATCGAAAAGCCCGCCGCGAGCAGCAGCGGCTCCTGCCCGGGCAGCCGGAGCACCCGGCCCAGCGCCCAGGTCAGGCCGAAGGTGGCCAGGACGATCCCGACCACGACCAGGATCGCGCCCCAGCCCAGCGCAGCGATGTCGATCAGAGAGAGCTTCAGCCCGAGCAGGACGATGCCGGCGCGCATCAGCGAGCGGGACGAGAACTTCAGGCCCGGCGCCAGCGCCCCGCTCAGCAGGGGGCGCGCCGCGGGCAGCTGCGCCACGAGGATCCCGAGCGCGACCGCCGCGGTCAGCATCGGCACTGCCGGCACCGTCGCGTGCAGCAGGGCCGCGATCACCGCCGCGACGGCGCAGGCCGCGACTCCCGGGCCCAGCCGCCGGATCAGACCCACGAGGGCAGCCACATGTGGGCCTGCCAGAAGGTGAAGGACGTCTGCGCGCCGATCCAGAGCGGCAGGAAGTAGGCCGTCAGCGCGGCCGCCGCCACCGCGAAGACGAGCACCACGAGGACGCCCCGGGTGCGCCGCCTCCGCTCGTCGCCCGGACTCCCGATCACGATCCCGGCCGTCAGCGCCAGCGCCAGCATCATGTAGGGCTCGAAGACGACGCAGTAGAACTGGAACACCGTGCGGTCGAGGTAGAGCAGCCACGGCAGGTAGCCCGCGACGATCCCCATCAGCACGAAGCCGGCGCGCCACTCCCGGTACCGCGCGAGCCGGTAGAGGAGGTACACCAGCGCCAGGACTCCGGCGTACCAGATGAGCGGATTGGCGACCGAGGTGATCGCCTCGTCGCAGCGTGCGGCGGTGCAGCCGTCGACGCCCGTCGCCTGGTCGACGAAGTACATGCTGGTCGGCCGGAGCATGAGCAGCCAGGTGAGCGGGTTCGCCTCGTAGGGGTGCGAGGCCCGCAAGTTGATCGAGTAGTCGTACATCTGCACGTGGTAGTGCCAGAGGCTCTGCGCCCAGTCCGGCACCCACGCGAGAGCCCCGGTCCAGGCGTTGCCGGGGGCCTCCGACGCCCACTGCCGGGCCCATCCGCCGGAGGTGCGCAGCCAGCCCGTCCAGGTGACGAGGTAGGCGATCAGGGCGATCGGCACGACCAGGAGGAAGGTGACCGGACCCTGCTTGAGGATCGCGCCGCTGCCCCAGAACGGCACGCCCGCGCGGCGCCGCATCAGCGCGTCGACGACCACCGCGTACACGCCGTACGCCGCGAGGAAGTAGACGCCCGTCCACTTCACGCCCGCGGCCAGGCCGAAGAGCACGCCCGCCGCGAGCAGCCAGGGACGCCACCACAGGACCGGCCCCCAGCTCGGCAGCGCTCCCGCCGCCACCTTCCGCGCCAGCTGCAGGTCGGCCCAGCGCCGGTCCAGCAGCACCGCCGCGACCCCGCAGAGCGCGACGAACATCAGGATCCCGTCCAGGAGCGACACCCGCGACATCACGATCGCGTGGCCGTCGAGCGCGAGCATCAGCCCCGCGAAGGAGGAGAGGAGGGTGGAGCGGAACAGGAGGCGGCCGATCACGATCACCAGCGCGACGGCGAGGATCCCCACGACGGCGGTCGCGACGCGCCAGCCGACGCTGTCGTCCGCGCCGAACACGCCCATCCCGAGCCCGATGATCCACTTGCCCAGCGGCGGATGCACCACGAAGGACGGCGCCCCCGTGAAGGTGTCCACGTCGCCGGCCGCGAAGCCGGGGTCCGGGTTCTCGGGCCAGGCGCCCTCGAACCCGAGGTTCCAGAGGGTCCAGGCGTCCTTCACGTAGAAGGTCTCGTCGAACACGAGCGAGCGCGGGTGGCCGAGGTTCCACAGCCGCAGCACCGCGGCCAGGGCGACCACCAGCAGCGGCAGTCCGAGCTCGTACAGCCGGCGGCGCGCGGGGGAGGCGACGAGCCGGGTGTGCAGGTCGTCGAACCAGGAGCCGCGCGGCACGTCCGGGAGCGGGGTGCGCTCCCGCGGTGCGGACGCCTCGGCGGGCTCCACCGGGACCGAGCGCGCCGATCCCGCCGCGTCCAGGAGCAGGTCGTCGAAGTCGCGCTGCGGTCGGTCCGTCACCCGGCCATGCTAACGGGGCGCCTCCTCCCGGGACGGCGGCGATCCGCGGCGGGAGGCCCCGGACCCGGCCTGGGAGACTGGCGGCATGATCATCCTCGCCGGCACTCCCATCGGAAACCTCGGCGACGCCTCCCGCCGGCTCGTGGAGGCGCTGGGCTCCGCCCGCCACGTCGCCGCTGAGGACACGCGCGTGACCATCCAGCTGATGCGCGCCCTGGGCGTCGAGAACCGGCCCGCCCTCTACGCGCTGCACGACCACAACGAGCGCGAGCGCGCCGCCGAGCTGGTGGAGCTGGCCCGCGAGGAGGACCTGCTCGTGCTGAGCGATGCTGGCATGCCCACGGTCTCGGACCCGGGCTACCACCTGGTCGAGGCGGCGGTGGCGGCGGGAGTCGCGGTCACCGCGCTGCCCGGTCCCTCGGCGGTGCTCATGGCGCTCGCCGTGTCCGGGCTCCCGACGGACCGCTTCAGCTTCGAGGGGTTCCTGCCCCGCCGGCACGGCGAGCGGGTCTCGACCTTCCGGGCGCTCGTCGACGAGCGGCGCACCATGGTCTTCTTCGAGTCCCCGCACCGGATCGGCGACGCGCTCGCCGACCTGGTCGAGGCGATGGGCCCGGAGCGGCGCGTCGTCGTCTGCCGCGAGCTCACCAAGATGTTCGAGGAGGTCCGTCGCGGCACGGCGGCCGAGCTGGCCGAGTGGGCGGCCGACGGCCTGCGCGGCGAGATCTGCCTGGTCGTCGAGGGAGCCCCCGCGAGGGAGGCGTCGCTCGAGGACGCGCTGGCCGACGTGCTGGCCCGCGTCGAGGCCGGATCGCGGCTCAAGGAGGCGTCGGCCGAGGTCGCCGAGATCACGGGGCTCTCGCGCCGCGCGCTCTACGAGGCGGCGCTCGCCTCCCGCCGCGGCTGAGGGCTCCCTCCCCGGCGGCGATCGCGGCCGGTCGCCCACGGCGTCCGTCACACGCCGGGAGCGGTGCCGCGCGGTGAATAGGATGGTCGCCATGTCCGACGGCGCCTCCTTCTACCTCACGACCCCGATCTTCTACGTGAACGACGTCCCGCACATCGGGCACGCGTACACCGAGGTCGCCGCCGACGTGCTCACCCGCTGGCACCGCCAGGCGGGCGACGACACCTGGCTGCTGACCGGCACCGACGAGCACGGCCAGAAGATCCTCCGCACCGCCACCGCCAACGGCACGACCCCCCAGGAGTGGGCCGACCGCCTCGTGAGGACCGCCTGGCAGCCGCTGCTCGAGACCATCGACATCGCCAACGACGACTTCATCCGCACCACGGACGCGCGGCACGAGGTCAACGTCCAGAAGTTCCTGCAGAAGCTGTACGACGAGGACGCGATCTACACCGGCGAGTACGAGGGCTACTACTGCGTGGGCTGCGAGGAGTACAAGCAGCTGTCCGACCTCGAGGAGGGCACCGGCGACTACGCCGGCCAGTACGTCTGCAAGATCCACTCGAAGCCGGTCGAGCTGCTGAAGGAGAAGAACTACTTCTTCAAGATGAGCGAGTACACCGAGCGGCTGCTCGCGCTCTACGAGGAGCGTCCCGACTTCGTCCAGCCCGAGTCGGCGCGCAACGAGGTCGTCAGCTTCGTCCGCCAGGGCCTGGCCGACCTGTCGATCTCCCGCTCCAGCTTCGACTGGGGCGTGAAGGTCCCGTGGGACGACTCGCACGTGGTCTACGTCTGGTTCGACGCGCTGCTCAACTACATCACCGCGGTCGGCTACGGCCAGGACGAGGCGGAGTTCGAGCGCCGCTGGCCCGCGACCCACATCGTCGGCAAGGACATCCTGCGCTTCCACGCCGTGATCTGGCCCGCCATGCTCATGGCCGCGGGCCTCGAGGTGCCCCGGCAGGTGTTCGGCCACGGCTGGCTGCTGGTCGGCGGCGAGAAGATGTCGAAGTCGAAGCTCACCGGCATCGCGCCCGAGCAGATCACCGACACCTTCGGCTCCGACGCCTTCCGCTACTACTTCCTCCGGGCCATCACCTTCGGCCAGGACGGCTCGTTCTCGTGGGAGGACCTGTCGGCGCGCTACCAGTCCGAGCTCGCGAACGGCTTCGGCAACCTCGCCTCGCGGGTCGTCGCGATGCTGCACCGCTACTACGACGGCGTCGTGCCCGCGCCGGGGGAGCCGACCGAGGCGGAGGAGCGCGTGCAGCGCATCGTCGCCGAGGCCGCCGCGTCGGCCGACCGGTCGATCGACGCGCTCGCGATCCACGACGCGATCACCGCCGTGTGGAGCATCGTCGAGGAGCTCAACGGCTACATCACCGAGCAGGAGCCGTGGGCACTCGCCAAGCGCGAGGAGCGCGAGCGCCTCGGCACGGTGCTCTACACCGCGACGGAGGGGCTCCGCGCCCTGGCCGTGCTGCTCTCGCCGGTCGTGCCGCGCGCGACGGCGTCCCTCTGGGAGGCGCTCGGCGTGACGGAGTCGCTGGGCGCCCTCACCGCGCAGCCGATCCGCGAGGCGGGCCGGTGGGGAGTCCTCCCCGTCGGCACCACCGTCGGCACGCTCGCCGCGCTCTTCCCGCGCATCGAGGCTCCCGCGTCCTGACGGCCGCGCCTCGACCCGTGGACCGAGCAGCCGAGCGGTGCGGACTCGCCGGCGGAGGATCCGCAGGGGAGTGCCCGACGGCCGTGATCCGAACGCGGGGGGCCGAGTGCGAGCGGCCCTCCGCTCCGTTGGTGCGCTGATGACGCGCGAGGTCCTCGACGCTCTCGAGCAGGCGGCCGAGCTCACCCGGCGCCACGTCGGGCACCCCGAGCGCGCCGCCGCGCTCGCCCTGCGCCTGCACCGGGTGACCGCTCCGACCGAGCTCGTCTACACCCGGTTCCCGCCGACCCTCAGCCTGGTGCTGGCCGGCCGGAAGCGCTCGGTGGTCGGCGACTCCGACGAGCGGTGGGGCGCCGGCCGCTTCCTGATCACCCCCGTCGATCTGCCGGTGGTCGCGGCCGTCGTGGAGACCGGCGACCGCGGCGACTTCCTGTCGGCCAACTGGCGTCTCGACCCGCTTGTGGTGGCCGAGATCGCGGCGCTCGCCCCCCGGACGGCCCCGCGGGCTCCCGCCCCACGGATCGGCACGGTCACGGAGGAGATGGCCGACTCGCTGCGCCGACTCTTCCGTCTGCTCGACGCCCCCGCCGACATCCCGGTGCTCGCCCCCGCGATCACGCGCGAGCTCGTGCTGCGGCTGCTGCAGACGGACCAGGCGCCCCGGCTGCTGGCCGCGTCCAGCACCGTCCGCTCGGAGGCCGTCTCCCGCGCGGTCGAGGCGATGAGCGCGTCGCTGTCGCGCGGATGGACCCTCGGCGCGCTCGCCGCGGAGGCGGGCACCAGCGTGCCCACACTCACCCGCCGCTTCCGCGAGCTGACCGGGATGTCGCCGCTGGGCTACCTGCGGCGGCTCCGCCTCGGGGAGGCCAGGAGGCTGCTCCTGGTCCGGGGCGACACCGCCGCGCAGGCCGCGGCCGCGGTCGGCTACGCGAGCGCGTCGCACTTCGGGCGCGACTACCGCCGCGCCTACGAGACGACCCCCGCGGCCGACGCCGCGCTCCACCCCGGGCCGCTCGTCCAGATCCACTGAGCGGCGGGCGCTGTCGCGGGGACTCCGAGAGGCGCGTGCCGCGGCGTCAGACGCGGGCGCCGACGATGCCTCCGTCGACGTCGAGCGTCGTGCCGTGGACGTACGAGGCCTCGTCCGAGACGAGCCAGCGCACGGCCAGGGCGATCTCGTCCGGACGTCCGGGCCGGCCGGCGGGGGCGGACGCGGTCATCTGCTCCAGGATCGCCGCGGCGTGCTCGTTGCCGGGCGTGAGAGTCGCGCCGGGCGCGACGGCGACCACGCGCACGCCGCTCGGGCCGTACTCGGCCGCCCACGCCCGCGTGAGGTGCTCCAGCGCCGCCTTGGTCGCGGGGTAGAGCGCGGTCCCGGGCGTTCCCACCCGTCCCATCCACGAGGTGATGTTGACGACCACTCCGCTCCCGCGCTCGGCCATGGCCGGGGCGATCGCCGCGACGAGCTGGTGCGGCACGCGGATGTTCGTGGTGAGGAGGGACTCGACGTCGGCGTCGCTGAGGTCAGCGGTCGGCCCCACCGGGAACACTCCGGCGTTGTTGACGAGGACGTCGATCCGCCCGTCGAGGAGGGTCAGCGCCCGGGCGGCGACGGCGCGGGTCTCCTCCGGCGTGCCCGCGAGGTCGGCGACGAGCGCGGAGGCGGTGCCCCCGTCGGCGCGGATGCCGCCGACGACGGACCCGACCCGCTCGCGGTCGCGTCCGTGCACGAGGACGTGAGCGCCGGCCCCGGCTAGCCGGCGGGCGATGGCTGCGCCGATCCCGCTCGAGGATCCGGTGACGAGGGCGTGGCGCCCGGCGAGGGAGCCGGGTGCGGAAGGGGCGAGGAGCTCGGTGTCTGTCATGGCTCCAGCCTCCCGGCGGCGCGGGAGGCGGGCTGTCCCGATCCGATCGGGTGCTGACCCGATCCGCTCAGGGCGCCTCAGCGGCCGCCTCTCGGCCCTCGTCCACCCGGGACTCCGGCCCGCGCGAGCCCTCCCGGTAGCCTGGAGCGCATGACCGACAGCCAGCACGTCCGCTCCCGCGAGGCCTCGTCCGGCCGCGACCTGACGTACCCGCCGCTGCCCGAGGCGCTCGTCGTCCCCGTCTACGACAACCACACGCACCTCGAGATCGCCGACGGCCTCGAGCCGCTCGACCACCGCGAGCAGCTCGACCGGGCCTCCACCGTCGGCGTCCGCGGCGTCGTCCAGGTCGGCACGGACGTCGAGACGAGCCGCTGGTCGGCCGAGCAGGCGGCGAGCGAGCCGCGCATGCTGGCCGCCGTCGCGATCCACCCCAACGAGGCGCCCGAGCTGGAGCAGCGCGGCGAGCTCGACGCCGCCCTCGCCGTGATCGCCGAGCTGGCGGAGCAGCCGCGGGTGCGCGCCATCGGCGAGACCGGGCTCGACTTCTTCCGCACCGGCGAGAGCGGCCGCGCCGCGCAGTTCCGCTCCTTCGAGGAGCACATCCGCATCGCGAAGGAGCACGACCTCGCGCTGCAGATCCACGACCGCGACGCGCACCGCGAGGTCATCGAGACCCTGCGCCGCGTCGGCGCCCCCGAGCGCACCGTCTTCCACTGCTTCTCCGGCGATGCCGAGATGGCGCGGATGTGCACGGACGAGGGCTGGTACCTCTCCTTCGCCGGCACCGTGACGTTCAAGAACGCCGAGCCGCTGCGGGAGGCGCTCGTCGCGACCCCGCGGCACCTCATCCTGGTCGAGACCGACGCGCCGTACCTCACTCCGTCGCCCTTCCGCGGCCGTCCGAACGCGCCCTACCTCCTCCCGCACACCCTGCGCTCGATGGCCGCGACCCTCGAGACCGACGTCGGCCACCTGGCCGCGACGATCGCCTCGAACACGGAGGCCGTGTACGGCGAGTGGGGCGGCGAGGTCGGCTCCGAGCCGACGGAGCCGGTCGGACCCCTCGCATGAGCGGCCGCCACGCCGCCGAGCCGACGGCCGCCGCGATCCCGCGCCTGTTGGGCCCGGCCGAGATCCGCGACCTCGCCGGCCTCCTCGACGTCACGCCGACCAAGAAGCTCGGCCAGAACTTCGTGCACGACGCCAACACGGTCCGCCGCATCGTCAAGCTCGCTCGGGTGCGCCCGGGGGAGACCGTCGTCGAGATCGGCCCCGGCCTCGGATCGCTGACCCTCGGCCTGCTCGAGGCGGGCGCGCAGGTCGTGGCCGTCGAGATCGACGGGCGCCTCGCCGAGCAGCTGCCGCGCACCGTCGAGCTGATGGCGCCGGGCGCCGATCTCGCGGTCGTGCACGCCGACGCGATGAAGGTGCTCGACCTGCCGGGGGAGCCGGTCCGGCTCGTCGCCAACCTCCCGTACAACATCTCGGTGCCGGTGCTCCTGCACTTCCTCGAGCACTTCGCCAGCATCCGGTCCGGAGTGGTGATGGTGCAGTCCGAGGTCGGGCACCGGCTCGCCGCCGGTCCCGGCTCCAAGGTCTACGGCGGCCCGAGCGTCAAGGCGGCGTGGTTCGGCTCCTGGACGACGGGCGGCGCGGTCTCGCGTCAGATCTTCTGGCCGGTGCCGAACGTCGACAGCGTGCTCGTCGCGTTCGACCGCGGCGAGGAGCCGGGCGACGAGATTCTGCGCCGCGCCGTCTTCGCGGTCGTCGACGCGGCGTTCGCGCAGCGGAGGAAGATGCTCCGCCAGTCGCTCGCGACCCTCTTCGGCGACAGCGCCGCGGCGATCGTCGCGCTCGAGCGGGCCGGCGTCCCGCAGACCGCGCGCGGCGAGGAGCTGGACGTCGCCGCCTTCGTCCGCCTGGGCCGCGAGCTCGATCCGGCGCGGGTCCCCGTGCGCGGCGCGGCGGTGCCCGACGGGTCGCTGGCGGAGACCGACGGGGACGACGCGGACGGCGACGGGGAGCCCGCCCCGGGTGCGGACGAGGGCGCCTCCGCCACCCTGTAGCGTGGATGCATGGCCCACCGCGCGACGTCGAACCGGGTCCACGCGCGGGCGCCCGGCAAGATCAACGTGTTCCTCAAGGTCGGCGCCGTGCGCGACGACGGGTACCACGAGCTGGCCACCGCGTTCCAGTCGCTCTCCCTCTACGAGGACGTGTTCGCGGAGGAGGCGGCCGACTTCTCGGTCTCCTTCTCGGGCTCGATCGACACCTCCCGCCTGGCCGTCGACGGCTCCAACCTCGCGATCAAGGCGGCTCGGGCGCTCGCCCGGGCGACCGGCTACCGCGGCGGCGTGCACCTCGAGATCGAGAAGAACGTCCCCATCGCCGGCGGCATGGGCGGCGGCTCGGCCGACGCCGCCGCGACCCTCCTCGCCTGCGACGCGCTCTGGGGCACGGCCTGCACGAGGGAGCAGCTGCTCGGCATCGCCGCGAGCCTCGGCGCCGACGTCCCCTTCTCCTTCACCGGCGGCACCGCGATCGGGGTCGGCCGCGGCGATGAGCTGAGCCCGGCGCTCGCCAAGGGCCGCTTCGAGTGGGTGCTGGTCCTCTCGGAGGAGGGCCTGTCGACCCCCGAGGTCTACAGCGAGCTCGACCGGCACCGCGAGCGCCACCTGCACGACTTCCGCCCGATCTCGGCGACCCCCGCCATCGATCCCAACGTGCTGCAGGCCCTCCGCGCCGGCGACGCCGCCATGCTCGCCGACGCGATGCACAACGACCTCCAGGCGCCGGCGCTGCACCTGCAGCCCGGGCTCGCCCGCATCCTCGAGCTCGGCGAGGGCCGCGGGGCGCTCGGCGGCCTCGTCTCGGGGTCCGGACCGACCGTGGCGTTCCTCGCTCCGGACGCCGATGCGGCGGCCGACCTGCAGCGCGAGCTGAGCTCCGCGCGGCTGAGCGCCGTGCGGGTCTCCGGCCCGGTCCACGGGGCGCGCCTGCTGTCGACCTAGTCGCGGAGGCGGTGCCTCCGGAGCGGGGCGCGCGAGCCCCGCGCCCGGCGCCCTCCACAGACGGTCCGCAGAGAAGTTCCGACCTCGTGGCTTAGAGTGCCGCTCATGTCCCGCCGCGCCACCCTCTTCGCGATCCTCTCCGGGATCGTGGCCGCCGTCGTCGCCCTCGCGGCCGCCGAGGTCGTCGCGGTCTTCACCGGAGCGGGCGGCAGTCCGCTGGTCGCGGTCGGCGGCTTCGTCATCGACATCGTGCCCCCGGGCGTGAAGGACACGGTCATCGCGCTCTTCGGCACCGGCGACAAGCTCGTGCTGCTGGTCTCGATCGGCCTCGCGATCGCACTGCTGGCCGTGGGCGCGGGAGTCCTCGAGTACCGCCGCCCGCCGTTCGGCGTGCTGCTGCTGGCCGTCGTCGCGGGCGCCGGTGCGCTCGCCGCCGTCAGCCGCGAGGGCGCCTCCGGGATCGACGCGGCGCCGAGCGTCGTGGGCATGGTGGCCGGTGCCGCGGTGCTCCGCTCGGCCTCCGTCCGCCTCCGCGGCTGGCAGGAGGAGCGCGAGAGCGACTCCCCGGACCGCCGGTCGTTCCTCCGCCTGGTCGGGATCGCCGGAGTCGCCGCGGTCGCCGCCGGCATCGGCGCCCGCTTCCTCACGTCCGCCTCCGCCGCCGTCACCGCCGTGCGCGAGGCCGTGTCCCTGCCGGCTCCCGCCTCGGCCGCCGCGCCCGTCCCGGCCGGCGCCGTGCTCGACGACATCGACGGCATCAGCTCCTACGTCACTCCCAACTCCTCGTTCTACCGGATCGACACCGCGCTCTCGGTGCCGTCGGTCGAGCCCGCCGACTGGTCGCTGAAGATCACCGGCATGGTGGAGGAGGAGATCGAGATCACCTGGGACGAGCTGCTCGCGCTGCCGCTCGAGGAGCACCTGGTCACCCTGTCCTGCGTGTCCAACGAGGTCGGCGGCGACCTGATCGGCACCGCCCTCTGGCTGGGCTACCCGATCCGAGAGCTGCTGGCCCGGGCCCGGCCGACCGCCGGCGCCGACATGGTGCTCTCGCGGAGCATCGACGGCTTCACCGCCTCCAGCCCGCTCGACGTGCTGCAGGACGAGGACCGCGCGAGCCTGCTCGCCGTCGGGATGAACGGCGAGCCGCTCCCGGTCGAGCACGGCTTCCCCGTCCGGATGGTCGTCCCCGGCCTGTACGGCTACGTCTCGGCGACGAAGTGGGTCGTCGAGCTGAAGGTCACGACCTTCGCGGAGGACCTGGCGTACTGGTCGACGCGCGGCTGGACCGAGCGCGGTCCGATCAAGATCGAGTCGCGGATCGATGTGCCGCGCCAGGGCCAGCCCGTCGAGGCGGGGACGGTCGCCGTGGCGGGAGTCGCCTGGGCGCCGCACACCGGCATCGCGAAGGTGGAGGTGCAGATCGACGGCGGCGCCTGGCAGGAGGCGCGCCTCGCCGAGCAGGTCACCTCGGACACGTGGATCCAGTGGGTCCTCGAGTGGGACGCGACGGTCGGCGACCACGTCGTGACCGTGCGCGCCACCGACGCGGACGGCACGGTGCAGACCACGGTCGAGCGCCCGCCCGCTCCCGACGGTGCCACGGGACTGCACCGCCGCTCGGTGTCCGTCTCGGAGCCGGCAGCCGCGGGCTGAGGTCCGGGGGCCGCGACCCGGCCGCACTGTGATCGACCCGCGGCGGACCGCTCAGGCGGCACCGCCTAGGCTGGATCCCTATGGCACATCTGCTGGGCGCCGAGGCGCTGCGACTCGAGTACCCCACACGCGTGATCTTCGACGACGTCTCCCTGGGGATCGAGGAGGGCGACCGCATCGGGATCGTCGGACGCAACGGCGACGGCAAGTCGACCCTCCTGCGCCTGCTCGCGCAGCGCATCGAGCCGGACAGCGGCCGCGTCACGCACCGCCGCGGCGTCACGCTCGGGATGCTCGACCAGGCCGACACGGTCGATGAGGACCTCACCGTCGCCCAGGCCGTCGTCGGCGGGCTCCAGGAGCACGAGTGGGCGGGCGACGCGCGCACCCGAGACGTGATCGCGGGCCTGCTGCGCGACGTCCCCTGGGACGGAGTGGTCGGCTCCCTCTCGGGCGGGCAGCGGCGCCGGGTCGCCCTCGCGAAGCTGCTCGTCGGCGACTGGGACGTCGTCTTCCTCGACGAGCCCACCAACCACCTCGACGTCGAGGGCATCGCCTGGCTCGCCGAGCACCTCAAGCGCCGCTGGGCGGCGTCGTCGGGCGGGCTCGCGGTCGTCACCCACGACCGGTGGTTCCTCGACGAGATCTGCACCGCCACCTGGGAGGTGCACGACCGTCTCGTCGAGCCGTTCGAGGGCGGGTACGCGGCGTACATCCTGCAGCGAGTGGAGCGCGACCGGATGGCCTCGACCATGGAGGCCAAGCGCCAGAACCTGATGAAGAAGGAGCTCGCCTGGCTCCGGCGCGGCGCCCCCGCCCGCACGGCCAAGCCCAAGTTCCGGATCGACGCCGCGAACCAGCTGATCGAGGACGAGCCCCCGGTGCGCGACTCGGTCTCGCTCTCGCAGCTCGCCGTCTCGCGCCTGGGCAAGGACGTCGTCGACCTGCTCGACGTCACCGTCCGCTACGGCGAGCGGACCGTCCTCAACCGCATCGAGTGGCGGATCGCGCCCGGCGAGCGCACCGGCATTCTCGGCGTGAACGGCGCCGGCAAGTCGACCCTCCTCGGCCTGGTCGCGGGCAGCGTGGAGCCGACGAGCGGACGGGTGAAGCGCGGCACCACTGTGCGCGTCGCGATCCTCGACCAGCAGCTGCGCGAGCTGACCGGGGTCCAGCACCGGCCCGTCCGCGAGATCATCGCGGAGCAGCGCACCAGCTACTCCATCGGCGGCAAGGAGATGACCCCGGGCCAGCTGCTCGAGCGGCTCGGCTTCTCGAGCGCGCAGCTCTCGACGCCCGTGAAGGACCTCTCGGGCGGTCAGCGCCGGAGGCTCCAGCTCCTGCTCATCCTGCTCAGCGAGCCCAACGTGCTGATCCTCGACGAGCCGACCAACGACCTCGACACCGACATGCTCGCCGCGATCGAGGACCTGCTCGACTCCTGGCCGGGCACCCTCCTCGTCGTCTCGCACGACCGGTACCTGCTCGAGCGCGTCACCGACCAGCAGTACGCCGTGATGGACGGCGCGTTCCGCCACCTGCCCGGCGGCGTCGAGCAGTACCTCGACCTGCGCCGCGCGCTCGAGAAGGGTGCGCCCGCGGCGGCGTCGTCGGGCTCCTCCTCCGCCGCGCCGGCGTCGAGCGGACTCGCGGGGGCCGAGCGCCGCACCGCCGAGAAGGAGGTGTCGGCGATCGACCGGCGCCTGCACAAGCTCACGCAGCTGACGAAGACCGTGCACGAGAAGATGGCGACGCACGACCAGGACGACTACGACGGCATCCTGGCGCTCAACGCCTCGCTCCGAGCCTACGAGGACGAGGCGGCCGAGCTCGAGCTGCGCTGGCTGGAGCTCTCGGAGCAGCTCGAGGGCTGACGCCGCTCTCCTCCGCGGCACCGGCAGCTGTCCCGTACCGCGTGGGCGGGCCGCCGTCGCGGGCCCGGGGCGACCGGCTCAGCCGAAGTCGAGGGAGAGCTTCCGGAGGAGCTGCGCCAGCCGCTCCTGCTGGGCGTGGGTGAGCGCGCCGAGCAGCTCCTGCTCCGCGTCGACCAGGCGGGTGATCGCCGCGTCGACCCGGGCGAGCCCCGACGGCGTCATCTGCACCAGCACGCCGCGCCCGTCGTTCGGGTCGTCGAGGCGCTCGACCAGGTCGCGCTCGACCAGCCGGTCGATGCGGTTGGTCATGGTCCCGCTGGTGACCATGGTCGCCTGGAGGAGCTGCTTGGGGCTCATCCGGTAGGGCGCGCCCGCGCGCCGCAGGGCCGAGAGCACGTCGAACTCCCACGTCTCGAGCTCCGACCGGCCGAAGGCGCTGCCGCGCGCGCGCTCGAGCTGCTTGGCCAGCCGGCGCAT
Source organism: Rathayibacter sp. AY1C4 (assembly GCF_002932195.1). Taxonomy (NCBI): domain Bacteria; kingdom Bacillati; phylum Actinomycetota; class Actinomycetes; order Micrococcales; family Microbacteriaceae; genus Rathayibacter; species Rathayibacter sp. AY1C4. Next base: position 95,647 of record NZ_PSWE01000010.1, read on the forward strand.
CCGCGAGAAGACCTGGAGCGGCGTGAAATCGAGATCGGGCCGCTCCCGGACCCAGGCGTCGACGATCCCGTCGACCTCGTCATTCGCACTCACCCGTCCATTGTGGCGGCTGGGCGGCTCGGGGGACGCCGGGAGGCGGACGGGCCGGGAGGCGGGGACCTCCCGGGCCGCCGTCGTCCGCCCGAGCGACGGCCGCCCGCGCCCGAGGCGGGGCCGGGGGCGCGGGGGTGGCAGGATGGACGGCGCGCGATCGCGCGGTCCGCCATGGTGTAACGGCAGCACGGCAGCCTTTGGAGCTGTCCGGTCCAGGTTCGAATCCTGGTGGCGGAGCGGCACCAGGACGGTGCGCTCACGGAGGAGAACGCGAAGAACATGGCAGACAGCACGCTCGCCGTCGTGATCCTGGCGGCAGGCCAGGGCACCCGCATGAAGTCCCGCACCCCGAAGGTCCTGCACCGCCTCGCCGGGAGGCCGCTGCTCGGGCACGTGCTCGACACGGCCGCCTCGCTCGACGCGGCGCACGTCGTCACCGTGGTGCGCCACGAGCGCGACCGGGTCGCCCAGGCCGTCCTCGAGCACACGCCCTCCGCGCTGGTGGTGGACCAGGACGAGACGCCCGGCACCGGCCGCGCGGTCGAGCAGGGCCTCGCGGCGCTCCCGGAGTCCTTCGCCGGCACGGTCGTCGTGCTGAGCGCCGACGTCCCGCTGCTGGACGCGCCGACCCTCCGCCGCCTGCTCGACGAGCACCTCGCCGCGGCGAACGCGCTCACCATGCTCTCCTGCGTGCTCGAGGACCCGACCGGCTTCGGCCGGATCGTCCGCGGCGCCGACGGAGCCTTCGCCTCCATCGTGGAGCAGAAGGACGCCAGCCCCGACGAGCTCGACCTCACCGAGATCAACGCCGGCGTCTACGCCTTCGACGCCGCCGCGCTCCGCTCGGTCATCGGCGCGATCGGCACCGAGAACGCTCAGCGGGAGAAGTACCTCACCGACGCCGCCGCCGCGCTCAAGGCCGCCGGCCGCGCGATCGAGGCCGTCCCTGTGCAGGACCGCTGGCTCGTGGCCGGGATCAACGACCGCGCCCAGCTCGCCGACGCGGCGCTCGAGCTCAACGCGCGCATCGTGCGCCGCTGGCAGCTCGAGGGCGTCACGATCCAGGACCCGGCGACCACCTGGATCGACGTGGACGCGGTCCTCGCCCCGGACGTCGAGATCCTCCCGGGCACGCAGATCAAGGGCCCGACCGTCATCGCCACCGGCGCGGTCATCGGCCCGGACACCACGCTCGACTCCTGCGAGGTCGGCGAGGACGCGGTCGTGAAGCGCTCCGACGCGACGCTCGCCGTGATCGGCGCGAAGGCCCAGGTCGGCCCGTTCTCGTTCCTCCGCCCCGGCACCGTGCTCGGCGCCCGCGGCAAGATCGGCACCTACGTCGAGACCAAGAACGCCGTGATCGGCGAGGGATCGAAGGTCCCGCACCTCTCCTACGTCGGCGACGCGGTCATCGGCGAGGAGTCGAACATCGGCGCCGGCTCGATCTTCGCCAACTACGACGGGGTGAGCAAGGCGTCCTCCGTGGTGGGCTCGCACGTGCGTGCGGGGTCGCACAACGTCTTCGTCGCCCCCGTTAGAATCGGTGACGGAGCGTACACGGGCGCCGGCACGGTCATCCGCAAGGACATCCCCGCCGGAGCCCTCGGGATCACCGTCGCTCCGCAGCGCAACATGGCCGGGTGGGTGCAGACCCACCGTCCGGGCACCGCAGCGGCCGACGCCGCCGAGGCGGCCCTGGCGTCGGATCCCACCGGATCCGACCAGGCGCCCACCGGAGGAAGCGGAGCACAGTGACCGGCATCACCGCCAGCAACAAGAAGAGCCTGGTCCTCGTCTCGGGGAGGGCGCATCCGGCACTGGCGGAGGCGGTCGCCGCCGAGCTCGGGACCGAGCTCGTCACGACCGAGGGGCGCACCTTCGCCAACGGCGAGCTCTACGTCCGCTACGGCGAGTCGGTCCGCGGAGGCGACGTGTTCGTCCTCCAGTCGCACACGTCCCCGATCAACGAGTGGCTGATGGAGCAGCTGATCATGGTCGACGCGCTCAAGCGCGCCTCCGCCAAGCGGATCACCGTGGTCGCCCCCTTCTACCCCTACGCGCGCCAGGACAAGAAGGGCCGCGGCCGTGAGCCGATCTCGGCCCGCCTCGTCGCGGACCTCTTCAAGGCGGCGGGAGCCGACCGGATCATGTCGGTCGACCTGCACGCGGCGCAGATCCAGGGCTTCTTCGACGGCCCCGTCGACCACCTCTTCGCGATGCCGGTGCTGCTCGAGCACTTCCGCGAGAAGCTCGACCCCTCGACCCTCACCATCGTCTCGCCCGACATGGGCCGCGTCCGCGTCGCCGACATCTGGAGCGACAAGCTCGGCGTCCCGCTGGCGATCATCCACAAGCGCCGCGACCCGAAGGTCGCCAACCAGGTCTCCGTCCACGAGATCGTCGGCGAGGTGAAGGGCCGCGTCTGCCTCCTCGTCGACGACCTCATCGACACCGGGCGCACCATCGCGAAGGCGGCCGAGGCGCTGAAGAAGGCGGGCGCGATCGGCGTGGTCGTCGCGGCCACCCACGCCGTCTTCTCGGACCCGGCGGTCGAGCTCCTGAGCTCCGAGTTCATCGACTCGGTCGTCGTCACCGACACTCTGCCGCTGCCGCCGGAGAAGACCTGGGACCGCCTGACGATCCTGCCCATCGCTCCGCTGCTGGCCCGCGCCATCCACGAGGTCTTCGACGACGGCTCCGTGACGTCGATGTTCGACGGCGACGCGTAGGACCCCGCGCCCCGGGTGCGCCCTGCACGGCGCACCCGGGTCCCGCCCCGGCTCCACCGCCTAGGGTGAGGCCGTGCCCCAGCGTTCGGATGCGACCCTCGCCCTGGCGGCGGTCTTCCTGGTCTGGTCGCCGGCCGCCGCGGCGGCGGGCTGGTGGCTGCTCCTCGGGCTCGCCGTCGCGGCGGCCGCCGCGGCCCTGAGCGCCGTCGCCGACGCCGGGCGCACCGTCCACGACGGCCCCTCCTCCGAGTGGCTCGGGATCGTCGGGCGCGCCTTCGCCTCGGCCGCGCTGGCCCTGACCGCGGCCCAGTCGGTCCTCGGGGGAGCGGCCCGGCCCCTGGCCGTCCTGCTGCTCGTGGCCGTCGCGCTCTTCGGTCTGCGCGGCGGGCGCCTCCCCGCTCGCCCGGTCCTGCTCCTCGTCGGCGCGGTCGTCGTCCTGCTGGCCGCCGCCGCCGTGATCGTGCTGGCGTCCCGTCCGGACCCCGCGCCGCTCGACCCGCTGCGCGACGGAGGGCCGCTGGGAGCCGGCACCGCCGCGGCCCTGCTCCTGATCCTCCTGCCGACCTCCCGCTCCGGCGCGGTGACGGCTCTCCGCCCCGCCCTGCTGCGCATCGGCACCGCCACGGCGGCCGCCGCCGCGCTCGGCACCGGTCTGCTCCTGGCGGCCGGTCCCGAGGTCCTCGCGTCCTCGGAGACCCCCCTGAGCGCTGTCACCCGGGGCTCGCCCGCGTCCGGGCTCGTCGGGGCCGCCGCCGTGATCGCGGTCCTGCTCGCGCTCCTCGACCTCGGGCGGAGGGACGCGCGCGCCCTCGTCCGTCTCGCCGGCGCTGGGGAGATCCCGGCAGTGCTCGCCACCAGGAACCGCAGGACCGGCGTGCCGGCGGCGGCCCAGCTCGTCCTCTGCCTGGTCGCCGTGCTCGCGGTCGTGATCCTCGACGCCGACGCGCTGCTCGCCTTCGCCGTGGCCGCTCTGCTGGTGGCGACCATCGTGCGGCGCCTCGACCACGGAGCTGCCGGGGCGAGCGGGCCCGCCCTCGCGTCGGCCGCGGTCTCGCTGCTGCTCCTGCTCGCCCTCCCGGCGGCCACGGCGGCCGCCGCAGCGGTGCTCCTGGCGGCGCTCCTGATCGCGCGGGCTTTCCGGACCTGAGGGGTCAGCCGGCCCGGGCGTCGAGCGCCCGCTCGGGGAGCCGGACGCCACCGCCCGGCTCCGCTGACGACGGGGGAGCTCCCTCCCCGACGCGGAAGGCGCCCCCGCCCGAGGATCCGAGGATCCTGCAGGCGGGGGCGCCTTCCCGTGCGACGCGGGTCAGTGCGTGGAGGGGTCCTGCTCGACCTCGGTGCGGTCGCCCGACCACAGCGTGTGGAAGGTGCCCTCCTTGTCGACGCGCTTGTAGGTGTGCGCTCCGAAGAAGTCGCGCTGGCCCTGCACGAGAGCGGCCGGGAGGCGCTTGGAGGCGAGCGAGTCGTAGTACGACAGCGCGGCGCCGAAACCGGGGATCGGCACGCCCGAGAGCGCGGCGGTCGAGACGATGCGGCGCCAGGCGGCCTCGCCGTTGGCGACGGCCTCGGCGAAGTACGGGTCCTCGAGGAGGGTCGTGATGCCGGCGTTCTCGTCGTAGGCGTCGACGATGCGGTTGAGGAACTGGGCGCGGATGATGCAGCCCGCGCGCCAGATCTTGGCGACCGCTCCCTTGTCGATCTCCCAGCCGTACTTCTCGGCTCCGGCGATGATCGCGTCGAAGCCCTGCGAGTAGGCGACGACCTTGGAGGCGTAGAGCGCGGCGCGCACGTCGTCCTCGAAGCCCTCGTACTTCTCGACCGGGGTCGGGCGCGAGGTGACGCGGGCCTGCACGGCCTCGCGCTGCTCGGGGTGGGAGGACACGGCACGGGCGAAGACGGCCTCGGCGATGCCGCCGACGGGGACGCCGAGGTCGAGCGCGTTCTGCACGGTCCAGACGCCGGTGCCCTTCGAGCCGGCCTGGTCGAGGACGACGTCGATGAAGGGATTGCCGGTGTCGGCGTCGACCTGGCGGAGCACCTCGGCGGTGATCTCGATGAGGTACGACTCGAGGTCGCCCTTGTTCCAGGCGTCGAAGACCTCGGCGATGGCGGCGGGCTCGTGTCCGCCGACGGTGCGGAGCAGGTCGTACGCCTCGGCGATGAGCTGCATGTCGGCGTACTCGATGCCGTTGTGGATCATCTTGACGAAGTGGCCGGCGCCGTCGGTGCCGATGTGGGTGACGCAGGGCTCGCCCTCGGCGACCGCGGCGATCGACGAGAGGATCGGGCCGAGGGTCCTGTAGGACTCGACCGAGCCGCCGGGCATGATCGACGGGCCCTTGAGCGCGCCCTCCTCGCCGCCGGAGATGCCGGTGCCGACGAAGTGGATGCCGGTCTCGCGGACCGCCTTCTCGCGGCGGATGGTGTCGGTGAAGAGCGCGTTGCCGCCGTCGACGATGATGTCGCCGGGCTCGAAGACCTTCGTCAGCTGCTCGATCACGGCATCGGTGCCGCGGCCGGCCTGGACCATGATGATCGCGGTGCGCGGGGTGGCGAGCGAGGCGGCGAAGTCCTCGATGGTCTCGGACGCGACGAAGCCCGCCTCCGGGTGCTCCGTGATGAGGGTCTCGGTGCGGCCGTAGGAGCGGTTGAACACCGCGACCGTGTTGCCCTCGCGGCTGGCGAGGTTGCGGGCGAGGTTCGAGCCCATCACCGCCAGACCGACGACTCCGATGTTGGCTGTGGCGGTGGGCTTGTCAGACACGGTTCTCCTCGACGTTCGCGTTCAGGGGCGAGCCCAGGCTAGCCCCGGGTCGCTCCGGGGAGCCCGGGTCCGAGCCGTCTCCCGGCTGCACATCGGTCGTGCGGCGCGCGCACGGTCTTGCGCGCCGCGACGACCGCGACCGGTCAGGCGCCGTGGCCGAGGGGGACGCGCTCCGACGGGATCGGCGGCGGCGGGGGAGTGCCGTCGCCGAACGGGCGGCCGCCGAGCTCCTCGCGGCGCGAGGGGACGAGCCAGCCGGAGAGGTCCGGGCCCTTGGGGACGACGCCGGTCGGATTGATGTCCCGCTGCACCTCGTAGTAGTGCGACTTGATGTGGGCGAAGTCGATCGTGTCGCCGAACCCCGGAGTGGCGAACAGGTCGCGCGCGTAGCCCCAGAGCGCGGGCATCGCCGACAGCAGGTTCCGGTTGGCCTTGAAGTGGCTGTAGTAGACGGCGTCGAAGCGGGCGAGCGTCGTGAAGAGCCGCACGTCCGCCTCGGTGATGGTGTCGCCGACCAGGTAGCGGCGGGTGCTCAGCCGCTCCTCCAGCCAGTCCAGCCGCGCCCAGAGGCGGTCGTAGGCCCGGTCGTAGGAGCGCTGCGACCCGGCGAAGCCGCACTTGTAGACGCCGTTGTTCACGTCGTGGAAGACCAGCTCGGCGATCTCGTCGATCTCCTCGCGGTGCTCCTCGGGGTAGAGGTCGGGGGCGCCGTCGCGGTGGAACGCGGTCCACTCGGTGGAGAAGTCGAGCGTCATCACCGGGTAGTCGTTGGTGACGACCTGGCCGCTCGGGATGTCCACGAGGGCCGGGACGGTGATCCCGCGCGGGTAGTCGGGGAAGCGGGCGAAGAACGCGTCCTGGAGGCGGGGGATGCCCAGCACCGGGTCGACGCCGCCCGGATCGAGGTCGAAGGTCCAGCTGCGCTTGTCGTGCGTGGGCCCGCAGATGCCCATCGAGAGGGCGTCCTCGAGACCGAGCAGGCGCCGCACGATCACGGCGCGGTTCGCCCACGGGCAGGCGCGGGAGACCACGAGGCGGTAGCGTCCCGTCTCCACCGGGTACCCGTCGCGACCGTCGGCGGTGATCCGCGTCGGGATGTAGTTCGTGTCGCGGTGGAAGCCGTTCTTCTCGACGTAGGAGCCGAAGTCGTCGCTCGTCATACCCGCACGGTAGGCGGTCCGCCTGGACGTCCGGCTCCGAGTCCGGCGGCGCGACCGCCTGCTGGCGGGCGGCCGCGATGCCGGGTAGGATCGGCAGCTGAACTTCGGCGAGGGATGCACGTGCATCCGTGATCGACGCGGTGGAAGCAGGCGAGGCCCCCACGGGGCGCCACGGACTTCTCCTCACGCTGACATGCGTTCGAGTCGACAAACCGTCCGTGGCCGCAGGCCACGACCCGATCCGGTGGCGTGCGCGCCGCCCAAGGAGAACATCATGGCTGAACTGACCAACAAGGTCGTCGTCGAGGTCCGCACCTCGTTCGGCAAGGGCGCCGCCCGCAAGATCCGCGCGCAGGACAAGATCCCCGCGGTCCTCTACGGCCACGGCACCGAGCCCCAGCACCTCACCCTCCCGGGCCACCAGGTGCTCCTGCTCACCCGCAAGGCGAACGCGATCCTCGAGCTCGACATCGAGGGCGCCGCGCAGACCACGCTGGTGAAGGACATCCAGCGCGACCCGGTGCGCCAGATCATCGAGCACATCGACCTCGTCGTCATCAACAAGGGCGAGAAGGTCGAGGTGGACATCCCCGTGCACGTCGAGGGCGACGCCGCTCCCGGCACCCTCGTCTCGATCGAGTCGAACACCCTCTCGCTCGAGGTCGACGCCACGCGCATCCCGCAGAACATCGTCGTCTCCGTCGAGGGCCTCGAGGCCGGCACGCAGATCACCGCCGCCGACGTCACGCTCCCCGAGGGCGCCACGCTGGTCACCGACGCCGAGGTGCTCATCGTCAACGTCACCGCCGAGGTCGAGCAGGACCTGGGCGAGGACGACGAGACCCCGGCCTCGGGCGACGTCGTCGCCGAGACCGCGGAGTAGTCCGCACCACCCCGGGAACGGGCCCGCTCGCAGCCGCGGCGGGCCCGTTCCGCGTCCGGCGGGGACCCCCCCCCGCCGCCCCCGAGGAAGAGGAACGACATGGGTGACACCTGGCTGGTCGTCGGACTGGGCAACCCGGGCGCGCAGTACGCGCGCAACCGGCACAACGTCGGCCAGATGGTGCTCGACGAGCTCGCGACGCGGATCGGCGGCTCGTTCCGCCGGCACAACCGCGCCAACGCCGTGGTCGCCGAGGGCTTCCTCCGCCCGGGCGGACCGAAGCTCGTGCTGGGCAAGCCCAACAGCTTCATGAACCTCTCCGGCGGGCCGACGGCGCAGCTGCTCGACTTCTACTCGGTCGACCCGGCGCACCTGATCGTCGTGCACGACGAGCTCGACATCCCCTTCGACACCCTGCGCCTCAAGCAGGGCGGCGGTCACGGAGGGCACAACGGCATCCGCGACATCCTCGCGGCGACCGGAGGAGCCGAGTTCCTGCGCGTGCGGGTCGGCATCGGCCGCCCGCCGGGCCGCCAGCAGGCCGCCGACTTCGTGCTGAAGGACTTCGCCGGCCCGGAGCGCGAGGCGCTCCCGATCCTGGTCTCGGACGCCGCCGACGCCGTCGAGCTCATCGCCGACTCCGGCCTCTCCGCCGCCCAGCTGAAGTTCCACACCAGCGCCTGACCCGCCCTCCACCGAGGGAACCCCGGACGGCGAGGGAGACCGCAGCCCCGGGCTCCCTCGACGGTTCGGGGTTCCCTCGGCGGTCGGCCCGCGGGGCGGCCGTAAACTGGACCCGTGCCCCTCAACGAGATCATCTCGGCGCTGTCGCGCGCCTCCACGTTCGACGATGCTCTCGCGTACGCGGTGCGGGACGCCGACTTCTCGGTGGCCGACGGCCTCCGGGTCCCCCTGCTCGCGGGGCTGATCGAGAGGCGCGCGGAGGCGGGACGCCCGCAGGCGGCGCTGGTGGTCACGGCCACGGGCCGCGACTCCGAGAACGTGCGCGCCTCCCTCGGCTGTATGCTGCCGGACGCGGACGTCGTCGAGTTCCCGGCCTGGGAGACGCTGCCGCACGAGCGCCTCAGCCCGAGCGCCGAGATCGTGGGGCGGCGCCTGGACGCGCTGCGGCGGATGAAGCAGTGGTCGGGCGAGCGGCCCCTCGTAGTGGTCGCCTCCGTGCGCGCGGCGCTGCAGCCGGTCGCCGACAACCTCGCCGACATCGAGCCGATCCGACTCGTGAAGGGCGCCCGCGGTTACGACCTCGGCCGCATCTCCTCCGAGCTGGTCGACCTGGCCTACGCCCGGGTCGACATGGTCACGCGCCGCGGCGAGTTCGCCGTGCGCGGCGGCATCCTCGACGTCTTCCCGGCGGTGGCCGAGCATCCGAGCCGAGTGGACTTCTTCGGCGACGAGGTCGACTCCATCCGCGGCTTCTCCGTGGCCGATCAGCGCTCGCTCCCGGGCGAGGCCGACTCGGTGGTCCTCCCGCCGAGCCGCGAGCTGCTGCTGGTGCCCGCGGTGCGGCAGCGGGCCCGCGAGATGCTGCACGAGTTCCCGAGCCTGTCGGCGATGCTCGCCAAGATCGCCGAGGGCATCCCGGTCGAGGGGATGGAGTCGCTCGCCCCCGCGCTGCTGGAGCGGCTGGTCCCGATCTCGCACTACCTCCCCGAGGGTGCGGCCGTCGCGGTCCTCGCCCCCGAGCGCGTGGCGACGCGGGCGATCAGCCTCGCCGAGACGAACCGCGAGTTCCTGCAGGCGGCCTGGAGCGCGGCGACCGCCGGCGCCGAGGCCCCCATCGACCTCGCCTCGGGCGAGTTCATCTCGCTCGGCGCGCTCCGCGACTCCGTGAAGCTCAGCGCCCCGGGCGCCGACGCTCCCGACCACCCGTGGTGGACGATGAGCACGTTCCGCCAGGGCCCCGCCGCGGGCGAGGCCGAGGTGCTGCCGGAGGAGCTCGGGATCGACGAGATCCTCGCCGTCCGGGTCGAGGGCGAGCCGGTCCCCGGCTTCGGAGCGAGCGTCGAGGGCGCCCTCGCCCACGTCCGCGCGCGCCTGGCCGACGGCTGGACCGTGGTCCTGACCGCGCCCGGCACCGGCACGGTCGAGCGCACCGACCAGGTCCTCGCCGAGCACGAGGTCGCCGCCCGCATCGTCGCCGACCTCCCCGCCGGGCTCGAGACGGGCCTCGCCTACGTGGTGCAGGCCTCCGTCGATCACGGCTTCGAGGTGGAGGAGGCGAAGCTCGCCCTGCTCACCGACACGGAGTTCTACGGCCGCACCGTCGGCTACGACTCCCGAGCGGTGAAGAAGCTCGCCTCGCGCCGCAAGAACGTCGTCGACCCGCTGCAGCTCACGCCCGGCGACTTCGTGGTGCACGCCACCCACGGCATCGGCCGGTTCGTGGAGCTCTCTCAGCGCGAGGTCTCCAGCGGGGGCCGCAACGCGATCAAGACCCGCCGCGAGTACCTGGTGCTCGAGTACGCCCCCAGCAAGCGCGGCTTCCCGGGCGACAAGCTGCTCGTCCCCACGGACCAGCTCGACCTGCTCTCCCGCTACGTCGGCGGCGAGGCTCCGGCGCTGAGCAAGATGGGCGGGAGCGACTGGGCGCAGGCCAAGAGCAAGGCCCGCCGCGCGGTCCGCGACATCGCGGTCGAGCTCGTGAAGCTCTACTCCGCCCGGATGGCCTCCCGCGGGCACGCGTTCCCGCCGGACACCCCCTGGCAGCGCGAGCTGGAGGAGGCGTTCCCGTTCGCCGAGACCCCCGACCAGCTCACCGTCATCGACGAGGTCAAGGCCGACATGGAGCGGCCGATCCCGATGGACCGCCTGCTCTCGGGCGACGTCGGCTTCGGCAAGACCGAGGTCGCCGTGCGCGCCGCGTTCAAGGCGATCCAGGACGGGAAGCAGGTCGCGATGCTCGTGCCGACCACGCTGCTCGTCCGCCAGCACCTCGAGACGTTCCAGGAGCGCTTCGCCGGCTTCCCCGTCCACCTGCGGGCGCTCAGCCGGTTCCAGAGCGCGAAGGAGTCGAAGGAGACGATCGAGGGCCTGGCCGACGGCACCGTCGACATGGTCATCGCGACCCACCGGCTCCTCAGCGACAACATCGTCTTCAAGGACCTCGGCCTGCTCGTGATCGACGAGGAGCAGCGCTTCGGCGTCGAGCACAAGGACAAGCTCAAGGCGCTGAAGAAGAACGTCGACATCCTCTCGATGAGCGCCACGCCCATCCCGCGGACGCTCGAGATGGCGGTGACCGGCATCCGCGAGATGTCGACCCTCGCGACCCCGCCGGAGGAGCGCCACCCGATCCTCACCTTCGTCGGCCCTTACTCCGAGAAGCAGGTGTCGGCCGCGATCCGCCGGGAGCTCCTGCGCGAGGGCCAGGTGTTCTTCGTGCACAACCGCGTCTCGACGATCAACCGCGTCGCCTCGCAGCTCGCCGAGCTGGTGCCCGAGGCGCGGATCGCGGTCGCGCACGGCAAGCTCAGCGAGTCGCAGCTCGAGCGGATCATCGTCGACTTCTGGGAGCGCAAGTTCGACGTCCTGGTGTCGACGACGATCGTCGAGACCGGCCTCGACATCCCGAACGCCAACACGCTGATCGTCGACCGCGCCGACAAGTACGGTCTCTCGCAGCTGCACCAGCTGCGCGGGCGGGTCGGCCGCGGCCGCGAGCGCGCCTACGCCTACCTCCTCTACGACGAGACGAAGCCGCTGAGCGAGACCGCGCACGACCGGCTGCAGACCCTGGCCGCCAACTCGGACCTCGGCGGCGGCATGCAGATCGCGCTGAAGGACCTCGAGATCCGCGGTGCGGGCAACCTCCTCGGCGGCGAGCAGTCCGGGCACATCCAGGGCGTGGGATTCGACCTCTACCTGCGGATGATCGGCGAGGCCGTCGACACCTTCCGCGGCGAGGTCGCCGAGGGGCAGACGGAGCTGCGGCTCGAGCTGCCCGTCGACGCGCGCATCCCGGAGGAGTACGTCGACAGCGAGCGGCTGCGCCTGGAGGCGTACCAGAAGCTGTCGGCCGCGTCGTCGCCGACGGCGAAGGAGGGGAGCATCGACCTCGTGGTCGAGGAGCTGACCGACCGCTACGGTGAGCTGCCCGAGGCGGTCGAGAACCTCATCCTGGTGTCGAGGCTGCGGATGCGCGCGCAGAAGGCGGGCCTCAGCGACGTGGTCGCGATGGGCTCGAACGTCCGCGTGGCTCCCGCTCACCTGCCCGACTCGATCCAGGTGCGCCTGCGCCGGATGTACCCGACCGCGAAGTACCTGCAGCAGGCCGACGCGGTCGTCGTGCCGATGCCCGTGCTCGACGGCGTCCCGCTCGGCGACCGGGCGCTCATCCAGTGGGTGGCGTCGCTCCTGGACTCGCTGTTCCCGGAGCCGGTCACCGTCTGAGGTCCTCGGGGCGGCGCTCCCCGGTGGAGCGCCGCTCCGCTCCGGCGGCCGTCGCCGCTGCGGGAGGGCCCGCTGGCAGGATGGAGGGCATGCCGCTCCTCGCCGCCCGACGTCCCCGTGAGCCGGAGCCGCTCGCCGGCCCGCTGGTCGCCGTCCGCGGGGTCGCGGTGCGCGCCTCGGGGGTCGAGCTGCTCGCCCCGTGCTCGCTCGAGGCGGGGGCGGGGGAGGGCGTCGCGGTGACGGGCCGCAACGGCACCGGCAAGACCACGCTCCTGCGGGTGATCGCCGGCCTCACCGCTCCGAGCGAGGGAGTCGTGGCGGTGGCCGGGCGCGCCCCGGAGGAGCGCTCCGCCGCCCACCGCCGCGCCGTCGCCGCCCTGATCGGCACCCCGCCCTTCGAGCGGGATCTGACCCTCGAGGAGCACCTCGCGATGGTGGCCGTCTCGTGGGGGGCGCCGGTCGCCGACGCCCGCCGCGAGGCCGCAGCTGGTCTCGACGCGCTCGCGCTCGCTCCGCTCGCCCGCCGCTTCCCGCACGAGCTCTCCTCCGGGCAGACGCAGCTGTTCTCCCTCGCGCTCGTGCTGGCCCGTCCCTCCGCGGTGCTGCTGCTCGACGAGCCGGAGCAGCGGCTCGACGTCGAGCGGGTGCCGCTGGTGGCGGAAGTCCTGCGGCGCGCAGCCGCGTCCCGGGCACTCGTCGTCGCGACCCACAGCCCTGTGCTGATCCAGGGTCTGGGCGCGCGGGTCGTCTAGCTGGAGCGGGCGTGACGCGCGCGGAGAGGGCTCGCGTCGCCGAGGTGCGGGCTCTGCACCGGCACCGCGCCGCGGCTCCGCCGAGTCCGCGCACCTACGCGGGCTACCTCGCCGCGATGACCGTCCTCGTCGTCGTCCTCCCCGTCGCCCGGGCCCTCGCGCTCCTCGCTGCCGAGGCGGGAGCCGTGCCGGAGCCGCTGATCGCCCTCGCCGCGGGTCTCGCCCTGCCCGCCGCCGTGCTCCTGGGCCGGGTGCGCGGACCCGCGGTGGGCGAGCCGCACACCACGGCCGTGCTGCTCGCGACCGATCTGCGCCGCTGGTCGGTGCTCCGCCGACCCGTGGTCCGGGCGTCGGCCGGTCTCGTGGCGTGCTGCTCCGCCGTCGCGTCGCTCCTCGCCCTCGCCGCCTCCGCGCCGCTCCTCGCGGCCGTCGCCGGCGGCGCCGCGTTCGCCGGCCTCCTCGCCGTCGCCTGGCTCGCCGGTCAGTGCCTCCCCTCGCGCCTCCCCGCGCTCGCGGCGGGCCTCCTCGCCTCCCTCGCGGTCCTCGGGGCCCTCCTGCCCGGTGCGCCCACGCCGGGCGGCCTCCTCGCCTCAGCCGTGAGCGGAGAGGAGGAGGTGCGCGCCGCGACCGTGCTGCTCGCGTCGGCCGCGGTCCTCCTGGCCGCGGCGCCCCGGCTGCTCGACGCCGCGCGCGGGCCTCGCCTCCTCGCCCAGGCCCGGCAGTGGTCGGCGACCACCCGGCTCGGAGCGACGGGCGACCTCGCCGAGTCGCTCGACGGGTACCGCGCCCTCCCGGCGATCGGGCGGGGGCTCCGAGCGGTCCGCCTCTCCCCGTTCGCCCTCGCGGTGCCGGTGCGCGACGCGATCGGCGCGCTGCGCACTCCCGGCCGCTCAGCGGTCGCGGTCGTCGCCCTGGCCGTTGCCGGCGCCGCCGCCGTGCTCGCCGCGGTCGTGCCGTCCTCCCTCCTCGCACTCCCGGCCGCCGCGGCGGGCGTGCTCGCCTACCTCGGCGCCGGCGTCTGGAGCGACGGCTTCCGCCACGCCGCCGCGACAGCGGGGCAGCCGGCGCTCCTCGCCCCCGGTCCGTTCGAGCTGCTCCTCCTGCACGCCGTGCTCCCTCTGGTGCTCGCGGTCGGAGTCGCGGTGCTCGGCGCCCTCGCCGCCTCGCTGCTGCTCCCGGGCGCGGCGGTGCCGGTGGCCGCCGCGACCGCCGTCGCCGCCGTCGCCGCGCGGGCGATGGACGCGACCCGGGGTCCGCTGCCGCCGCAGCTGCTCAGCCCGGTGCCGCTCCCGATCGGGGACGGCGCGGGAGTCGCGGTGGTCCTCTGGAACCTGGCGGGTGCACTGGTCAGCGCCTCGATCGCGGTGTCCGTCGCGGCGTCATCCGGCCTCCTCGCCGCGGTGCCGCTCGTCGCCGGCGGCTGCCTCCTCGTCGCGCGGCGGCGTCTCGCGCGGGCCTGAGGCTCCCGGGCGCCCGCGCCGCCCCGATGTCAGCGGAGGCGGCCGGACCGGATGCGAGGATGGCGGGGTGACCGCGCATCCCCGGCTCGACGAGCTCATCCGCACCGTCCACGTCCTCCGCGCCCCGGGCGGCTGCCCGTGGGACGCCGAGCAGACCCACGAGTCGCTCGTGCGCTACCTGATCGAGGAGTCGCACGAGCTCGTCGACGCCATCGAGGCGGGGGACCGGGCCGACCTGATCGAGGAGCTCGGCGACGTCCTCTACCAGGTGCTCTTCCACGCCGACCTGGCGGCCGAGAGCGCCGAGCCCTTCACCATCGAGGACGTCGCGGCGCACATGAACGCCAAGATGATCGGCCGCCACCCGCACGTCTTCGGCGACGCCACGGCCGAGACGGCCGACGACGTCATCGCGGTGTGGGACGAGCTCAAGCGCACCGAGAAGCCGCACCGCACCAGCGTGCTCGACGGGATCCCGCAGGGCATGCCCGCCCTCGCGCTCGCCGACAAGGTGATCGGCAAGGCGACCTCGCTGGGCGTCGTGGACGCCGGCCAGGGCCCTCTGCCCATCGAGTCGGAGGAGGACCTCGGCCCGCTGCTGCTGGCCATCGTCGCCTCCGCCCGCGCCCAGGGGCTCGACGCCGAGCGCGCGCTCCGCACGGCGACGCGCGACCTGCAGGACGAGATCCGCGCGGTGGAGCAGGAGCGGCGCGCGGACTGAGGCCTCCGCCGGCCCGCCCCGGCCGATCTGGGAGAATCGCCGTCATGGCCTCCCCGATCACCCCGCCCCGCGGCATGCGCGACTTCCTCCCCGCCGACAAGGCGAAGCGCGAGCACGCGCTCGGCGTCATCCGCCGCGTGTACGCCTCCCACGGGTTCGACGAGATCGAGACGCCCGTGGTCGAGGACTTCGACCGCCTCCACTCCGGGCTCGGCGGCGACAACGAGAAGCTCGCCTTCAGCGTCCTGCGCCGCGGGCTCACCCGCGACGACCTGGCGGCGGTCGACGACGCATCCGCCCTCGCCGACCTCGGCCTGCGCTTCGACCTCACGGTGCCGCTCGCCCGCTTCTACGCCTCGCACCGCGCCGAGCTGCCGGCCGTCTTCCGGTCGGTGCAGATCGCGCCGGTGTGGCGCGCCGAGCGCCCGCAGAAGGGGCGGTACCGCCAGTTCGTGCAGTGCGACATCGACATCATCGGCGAGCCCGGGCAGCTGGCCGAGGTCGAGCTCATCACGGCGACCGCGGCGGCGCTCGACGCGCTGGGCCTCGAGGAGTGCACCATCCGGATCAACGACCGCCGCATCCTCACCGGCATCCTCGAGCACTGCGGCTTCGCCCCCGAGCGCTTCGGCCCGGCGCTGATCTCGATCGACAAGCTCGACAAGATCGGCGCCGCCGGGGTCGTCGCCGAGCTCGAGGCCGACGGGCCGGACGCGGCCGCGGTCCTCGGGGGCTACCTCGCGCGGATCGAGCAGGCGGTCGCCGCCGGGGGAGTGGCGCTCGAGCAGTCCGCGATCCTCGACGTGCTGCCCGAGGGCATCGACCCGGAGGCGGTGCTCGCGCTCGAGACGCTGGCCCGGTCGCTGCGCTCGCTGCCCGCCGGCGTCTCGCTCCGCTTCGACCCGACGCTCGTGCGGGGCATGGGCTACTACACCGGCACGATCTTCGAGATCGCGCACCCGTCCTCGGGCTCCTCGGTCGGCGGAGGCGGGCGGTACGACGGGATGATCGGCCGCTTCCTCGGTCAGGACGTGCCGGCCTGCGGCTTCTCGATCGGCTTCGAGCGGATCGTCGAGCTGATCGGCGGTGCCGTCGTCGAGCGTCCCGACGCCGTCGTCCTCGTCCACGAGCGCGACGCGGCGCCCGAGATGCTGCTCGCGCTCAAGCAGGAGCTGATCGCCCGGGGCTCGCGCGTGCGCCTCGAGCGCCGGGCGAAGAACCTCACCCCGCTGCTGGACCGCGCGGCCGCCGCGGGCTTCACGCGCTTCGCGCTCGTTCCGCGGGACGCCGCCTCCGCCGCCGACCTCTCCTTCAAGGACCTCGGCTGAGCCGCGCCGGCGGCGCCGGGTGAGCGTCGCCGGCTGCCTGCGCTGAGCCGCGCCCGCGGGAGGGGCCGGGGCCGTCCTGTCGGGCCTGAACTGGGTCTCAGCCGATCCGTCAGGGGATCGTGTCGATCTGGTCGGAACCTTGTCGGATCCGTGAGAGCCTTAATACCCGCGAAATCTGCGGACACACCCGAGAAATCTCCCCCGGATAGCGTCGAGGCACCCGATCGGCGCGGCTTGGCGCGCCTGCACGGGCACCCCGTCGCGACCCCGCGCACCGCACCGCAGCAGCCCTGACGATCCCCACCCGAGGAGTCCCCTTGACCCTGTCGCCCCTTCGCTCCCTCCCGGCCTTCGACCGCCGCAGCCTCCTCCGCCTGGCGGGTGTCGCCGGCCTCGCGATCGGCGGCGCCTCCGTCCTCGCCTCCTGCGCCTCCGACTCCTCCGGCGCGTCCGCCGCGGACGGCGGCGACCTCGGCACCCTCAAGGTCCAGCTCTCCTGGATCAAGAACGAGGAGTTCGCGGGCGAGTTCTTCGCCGACTCGAAGGGCTACTTCACCGAGGCCGGCCTCGCGGGAGTGACGCTCACCCCCGGCCCCTCGACGGGCGTGGCCGAGCTCCTCTCGGGCAGCGCGGACGTCGCGCTCAGCGACGCCGTCTCGATCGGCACCGCGATCGCCCAGCAGGAGGCCCCGCTCAAGATCATCGGCGCGACCTACCAGAAGAACCCCTTCACGGTCCTCTCGATCAAGACCGCCGGGAACATCGCCACTCCGGCCGACCTCGCCGGGAAGAAGATCGGCGTCCAGGCCTCGAACACCTCCCTGTTCCAGGCGCTGCTCGCCGCGAACGGCCTGTCCGAGTCCGACCTCACAGTCGTCCCCGTCGAGTACGACCCCTCCGTCCTCGTCAACGGCACCGTCGACGGCTTCATCGCCTACCTGACGAACGAGGCCATCACGGTCGCGGCCGAGGGCTACGAGGTCGTCAACCTGCCCTTCGCCGACAACGGCCTCCCCTTCGTCGCCGAGACCTTCTCGGTGTCGGAGCAGGCGATCGCCGAGAAGCGCGACGCTCTGAAGGCGTTCCTCGTCGCCGAGATCAAGGGCTGGACCGACGCGGTCAACGACCCGGAGGCGGGCGCGATGCTCGCCGTCGAGAACTACGGCAAGGACCTCGGCCTCAACGAGGAGTCCTCCAAGAAGGGCGCCACCATCCAGGCCGAGGAACTGGTCGTCTCGGACGAGACGGTCTCGAACGGCCTCTTCACCATCTCCGAGACGCTGCAGTCCGAGACCATCGCGTCCCTCGCGGGCGCCGGGATCGACGTCACGGCCGAGGACCTCTTCGATCTGACCCTCCTCGACGAGGTCTACGAGGAGAACCCCGAGCTGATGAAGTACGCGGCCTGATCCTGATCCACGAAGGGCACCACTCGTGACCGACACGACCGACGCCGGCACCCTGCGCGACCAGGGTGCCGGCGGCACCGGCATCCAGATCCACGGCCTGTCGAAGACGTTCCGGATGGGCTCGCGCAGCGTCGCGGCGCTGCAGGACACCGATCTCCACACCGACCAGGGCAGCTTCCTCGCCCTGCTCGGCCCGTCGGGGTGCGGCAAGTCGACCATCCTGCGCATCCTCGCGGGACTGGAGGAGCCGACGTCCGGCTCCATCCGGGTCGACGGCCGCACTCCCCAGGAGCTGCGCCGCGACAACAAGCTCGGCATCGCATTCCAGGACCACGCGCTCCTGCCGTGGCGCAGCGTCATGGCGAACATCCGCCTGCCGTTCGAGATCGCGGGCAAGAGCGTCGACCAGTCCTACATCGACGAGCTGATCGACCTCGTCGGCCTCCGCGGCTTCGAGAAGGCCAAGCCGGCCCAGCTCTCGGGCGGCATGCGCCAGCGCGTGTCGATCGCGCGGTGCCTGATCCTCAAGCCCGAGGTCCTGCTGCTCGACGAGCCGTTCGGCGCCCTCGACGACATGACGCGGCAGAAGCTCAACCTCGAGCTGCTGCGGATCTGGACCGAGAAGCCCGCCACGACGCTCCTCGTCACGCACGGCATCTCGGAGGCGATCTTCCTCTCGGACCGCGTCGCGGTGATGAGCCCGCGCCCGGGACGGGTGAAGGAGATCATCGACATCGACCTCCCCCGCCCGCGCACCCCCGAGATGCAGCGCACCCCCGAGTTCCACGCCTACGTCGACCAGGCCTCCGAGCTGCTGTTCGGCGACGGCGGCGCGGCCGCGGACGACCGCGTCTAGGAGGCATCGTGGCCACCACGCTCCCCGCGGCCCCGCGCCGCACCCTGTCCCTGCCTCCGTGGCTCACCGGGCTGATCGGCGTCGCCGCGATCGTCGCCGTCTGGTGGATCGTGGCGCTCGTCACCGCGCCCACCGGCGCCGCGACCTACGCGCCCGTCCCCACTCCCGTGCAGGTCGTGCAGACCGCGATGGAGGACGGCGCGGGCTTCTACTGGCGCAACTTCTCCGTCACGATCGGCGAGGCGGCCGTCGGCTACTTCTGGGGCAACCTCCTCGCGCTCGTGCTCTCGGCGCTCGTGCTGGTCCTGCCCTGGCTGGAGGGGGTCGTCTCGCAGCTCGCGGTCATCACCTACTGCGTGCCGATCGTCGCCATCGGAGCGATCGTGCTGCTGATCCTCGGCGGTGCGGACGCTCCCGGGAAGGCGAGCGCGACGGCGATCTTCCTGGCCGGCCTCTCGGTGTTCTTCACCACGGTCGTCGGCAGCCTGCTCGGGCTGAAGGCGGCCGACAAGGCGGCGCTCGACGTCGTCACGGTCTACGGGGGCTCGCGGTTCACCCAGCTGCGCAAGGTCCGTCTGATCGCGGCGCTGCCCAACATCCTGTCGGCGCTGCAGATCGCGGTGCCCGCGGCCTTCCTCGGCGCGATCCTCGGCGAGTACTTCGGCAAGATCGAGACGGGCGTGGGCCCGATCCTGGTCGCGGCGCAGGTCTCGCTGAACTCGCCCCGCGTCTGGGCGCTCTTCCTCCTCTGCGCGGGCGTCGCGCTCCTCGGCTACGGCATCGTCGGACTGATCGGGCGCCTCATCGCGCCCTGGTCCTCCGGAAAGCGGGCATGACCATGACGACCACCGTCCCCGACCGCACGGAGCAGTCCACGGCCACGTCGATCCTCGCGGTCGACGAGCTGCGGCGTCAGCTGCGCACGGCCGCCCTCGGCGCGACTCTCAAGAGCCTGCGCAAGAGCCTGCTCGTCGCCCTGTCGACGATCGTGATCGTGCTGGCGATCTGGATCGGCGTGGTCCTCTTCAGCGGGGTCTCGCCCTACGTGGTCAAGGGCCCGTGGGACGTCTGGCAGCATCTGGTGACCGATGCGAAGGCCGCGGAGCACCGCGCCGAGCTGGGCGGCCTCTTCGCCGTGACCATGGGCGACGCGCTGATCGGCTTCGCGGCCGGCCTGGTCGTGGCGATCCTCGGCGCGATCCTGTTCCGCCTGTCGAAGGGCATCGAGCACGCGCTGATGCCGTTCGCGATGCTGCTGCGCTCGGTGCCGCTGATCGCGATGGCGCCGCTGATCATCCTCGTCTTCGGGACCGGCTCGATCGCCTCGGTCGCGGTGATCGGCGGGATCGTCGTCCTGTTCCCCGCGCTGGTGACGATCGCCTTCGGCCTCAACAACGCCTCCCCGCAGATGCTCGACGTGGTCGCGGTCTACGGCGGCAGCACTCTCACCGCGATCCGCAAGGTGGCCATCCCCGGCTCGCTGCCCTCGCTCTTCGCCGCGATCCGCATCTCGGTGCCAGGGGCGATCACGGGCGCGCTGCTCGCGGAGTGGCTCTCCACCGGTGCGGGCATCGGCGGGGCGATCAACGCCTGGTCCGCCCAGGCCCGGTTCGCGGACGTCTGGTCGGCGGTCGTGCTCGTGACCGGCGTCTCGCTCGTGCTCTACATGCTCGTGCAGGTGCTCGAGACCTTCGTCCTCTCCCGGATGTCCCTCTCCCTCACCTGACCCCGTCCCTTCCCCCTTCCGCGGGACGCCACTCGAGTGCGGCTCGCCCGGTGGGTCGCATATGCCGGTGGCGTCTCGCGGGAAGGGGAGGGCAGGGGGAGCGGAGCGACGGGGCCGGGTCAGACGGTGACGATCGCGTCGACGCGGTGGCCGGCCAGCACCTCGCGGCCCCCGAGCCCGTCGAGCTCCATGACCACCGCGATCCCCTCGAGGCTCCACCCTGCGCGCTCGATCAGGCGGCGGCTCGCGTCGAGCGTGCCCCCGGTCGCCAGCACGTCGTCGACCAGCAGCAGCCGCGAGCCGCGGGGCGCCGCGTCCTCGTGCACCTCCAGCATCGTCTCGCCGTACTCGAGGGTCGCCTGCTCGCGCAGCACGGCCCGCGGGAGCTTGCCGGGCTTGCGGATGGTGACGACGCCGAGACCCGCCGAGTAGGCGGCCGCCGCGGCGAGCAGGAAGCCGCGCGCCTCCACGCCCGCGATCGCGTCGATCCGGCCGCGGTAGGGCTCGATCAGCGCGTCGGCCACCGCCCGCAGGGCCTCGCCGTCGCCGAAGACCGGCGTGAGGTCGCGGAACAGGATGCCCGGGCTCGGGAAGTCCGGGACGACGGCGGTGAGACGGTCGACGTGGTCGGCGGCGGTCGTGGTCACGGGGAACCTCCGGGTCGGCGGGTGCGCCCGGGCCGTCCGGCGATCGGGCCCTGGGAGTCTACGACCGGCCGCGGTCTCCTGCGCTTCGGAGGCGGTCAGTAGACTCCTTCCCGACCGCTCCCGTCTCCGGGAGCCCACCCGTCAAGAGGAGATAGTTGTGGCCCTTATCGAGGCAGTCGTCGCCCGAGAAATTCTGGACTCCCGTGGCAACCCCACGGTCGAGGTCGAGGTCCTGCTCGAGGACGGCGCGTCCTCGCGAGCGGCCGTCCCGTCCGGCGCCTCCACCGGCGCGTTCGAGGCGTACGAGCTCCGCGACGGCGACTCCGACCGCTACCTCGGCAAGGGCGTGCAGAAGGCCGTCGACGCCGTCATCGACGAGATCGGCCCGGCCATCGAGGGCTTCGACGCCACCGACCAGCGCCTCGTCGACGCCGAGCTGATCGAGCTCGACGGCACCGAGAACAAGTCCCGCCTGGGCGCGAACGCGATCCTCGGCGTCAGCCTCGCCGTGGCCAAGGCCGCCGCGCAGTCGTCGGACCTCGACCTGTTCCGCTACGTCGGCGGCCCGAACGCGCACACCCTGCCCGTGCCGCTGATGAACATCATCAACGGAGGCGCGCACGCCGACACCGGCGTCGACATCCAGGAGTTCATGGCCGTCCCGCTGGGCGCCGAGTCCTTCTCCGAGGGCCTGCGCTGGGGCGTCGAGATCTACCACGCGCTCAAGGCGCAGCTGAAGAAGGCCGGCTTCGCCACCGGCCTCGGCGACGAGGGCGGCTTCGCCCCCGACCTGCCCACCAACCGCGAGGCGCTCGACTTCATCCTCAAGGCCGTCGAGGCCGCCGGCTTTACCCCCGGCAAGGACATCGGGCTCGCGCTCGACGTCGCCTCCTCGGAGTTCTACGAGGACGGCGCCTACACGTTCGAGGGCAAGAAGCTCTCGGCCGAGGAGCTCTCCTCCTACTACGCCGACCTCGTCGCCAACTACCCGCTGGTCTCGATCGAGGACCCGCTGGACGAGGACGACTGGGCCGGCTGGACCCACCTCACCGCGGCCATCGGCGACAAGGTGCAGCTCGTCGGAGACGACCTGTACGTCACCAACCCGGTGCGCCTCGCCCGCGGCATCGCCGAGAAGGCCGGCAACTCGATCCTGGTCAAGGTGAACCAGATCGGCACGCTCACCGAGACGCTCGACGCCGTGGCCCTGGCCCAGCGCAACGGCATGACCGCGATCCTCTCGCACCGCTCCGGCGAGACCGAGGACACCACCATCGCCGACCTCGCGGTCGCGGTGGACGGCGGCCAGATCAAGACCGGCGCCCCGGCCCGCTCGGACCGCGTCGCGAAGTACAACCAGCTGCTGCGCATCGAGGAGATCCTGGGAGGTGCGGCGACCTACGCGGGTCGCTCCGCCTTCCCGCGCTTCTCCGCGTAGTCTCGGCACGCCGGAGCGGCCCCGGAGCCCAGCACCTCGGTGCGGGCGCCGGGGCCGCTCCGAGGGCCTGCGCTGGGCCAGGGCCACGGCGTCGAGCGTCTCGGTGAGCGTGCCGATCTGGTTCACCTTGACCAGGATCGAGTTGCCGGCCTTCTCGGCGATGC
>NZ_PSWE01000011.1:0-112860 GCF_002932195.1 Rathayibacter sp. AY1C4
GAGAGAAACGGGAGGCGCCCGGCCCTTCCGCCGCCACGCCGTAGGATGGATGCCCGTGGCTCTCACTATCGCAATCGTCGGTCTCCCCAACGTCGGCAAGTCGACGCTCTTCAACGCACTGACCAAGAACACGGTGCTCGCGGCGAACTACCCGTTCGCGACGATCGAGCCGAACGTGGGTGTGGTGAACCTGCCCGACTCCCGCCTCGAGGTGCTCGCCGGGATCTTCGGCTCCGAGCGCATCCTCCCGGCGCCCGTCTCCTTCGTCGACATCGCCGGCATCGTGCGCGGCGCGTCCGAGGGCGAGGGCCTGGGCAACAAGTTCCTCGCGAACATCCGCGAGGCCGACGCGATCGCGCAGGTCATCCGCGGCTTCGAGGACTCAGACGTCGTCCACGTCGACGGCAAGGTCGACGCCGCCAGCGACATGGAGACGATCAACACCGAGCTGGTCCTCGCCGATCTCCAGACCCTCGAGAAGGCCGAGGCCCGCTACGAGAAGGAGCTCAAGGGGAGGAAGATCGAGCCGATCGTGGTCGAGACCGCGAAGAAGGCGCGCGAGTTCCTCGACCAGGGCAAGCCGCTGTCGGCCTCCTCGATCGACCTGGAGCCGATCCGCGAGCTCGGCCTGCTGACCGCCAAGCCCTTCATCTACGTCTTCAACGTCGACGAGGCCGTGCTGACCGACGACGCCCGGAAGGCCGAGCTCGCGGCCCTGGTCGCGCCGGCGAAGGCGATCTTCCTCGACGCGAAGATCGAGTCCGAGCTGATCGACCTCGACGAGGCCGACGCCGCCGAGATGCTCGAGTCGACCGGCCAGACGGAGTCGGGCCTCAACCAGCTCGCGACCATCGGCTTCGACACCCTGGGCCTCCAGACGTACCTCACGGCCGGCCCGAAGGAGACGCGCGCCTGGACCATCGGGAAGGGCTGGACCGCGCCCCAGGCCGCCGGTGTCATCCACACCGACTTCCAGAAGGGCTTCATCAAGGCCGAGATCATCTCGTTCGACGACCTCGTCGAGACCGGCTCGATCGCCGAGGCTCGCGCGAAGGGCAAGGCCCGCATCGAGGGCAAGGACTACGTCATGCAGGACGGCGACGTCGTGGAGTTCCGCTTCAACGTGTAGGACGGCCGCGCTCGGCTCGAGGCGCCCGGTTCGCTCGGATCCCCGGATCCGCGAGCCGGGCGCTTCTGCGCGGAGGTGCGGGATCGCCGACCCCGGGAGTCCGACACGAGGCCGGTCACATCCCCGGACGTCCGCCCCGCCCCGTCAGTTCAGCACGTCCCCGATCAGCCAGCTCGACAGCCCGACGAGGGTGCAGACGCCGACGACCACCCAGGCGACGGTCCGGCGGACCGAACGGGAGACCGCCCCCGAGCTGCGGGGAGTGGGACGCAGCGGCGGCGTGTACGCGGGCGGGACGGTGTAGGTCCGGGCCGGCGGGAGGAGTCGGGGGAGAGTGACCGGACGGCCGTCGACCCACTCGGCGGGCAGCTCCGCGGCCTTCGCGGCCTGCAGTGTGAGCTCGACCTTCAGCGGGGATCCGCGGAGGGAGGCGTAGGCGGCGGCGGTGAGACCGAGGCTCGCGAGGTGGCGGAGGGTCGGGGTGAAATCCGCCGAGAGGGTCGGGGAGAGCTCGCCCACCCGCTCGCCGTCGAGACGGAGCTCGACGAGGTCGCCCGCCGGGTGCAGGGTCACCAGCAGCAGGCCGCGGCCGCTCGCCGGAACGACCGTCGAGAGGCGGGCGAAGTGCTCGTCCTCGCGCAGGACCGGCAGGCCCCGCGACCAGGGGAGGATCGAGTGGCGCTCGACGGGCGGCTCGTTGAGCGGCACGAGCAGCTCGGGGGCGACGAGGGCGACGCGGAGGACGGCCCGCAGGCCCTCCTCGCCGCGCTCGACCCGGAGGCGCGCGGTCGTGACCGGGACGGCTCCGCTCGCCACGACCCGGTCGAGAGCGGCCCGGTGGGCGGAGGCGTTCGGCAGGTAGCCGAGGACGCGGCCGCCGACCCGGACCGAGACGGCGTCGAGGCCGGTGGGGTGGTCGGGCTCGGGGATCAGGTCGACCTCGAGGGTCCGCTCGTTGATCTCGCCCTGCTCGAGCGTGCGGCCGATCAGATCGGCGATCTCCTCGATCCGCTCGGCCTCGGCGAGGGCGTCGACGCTCGGGGCGCCGTCGGCGTTCGGGAGGCGGTAGACGACGCGCTCCGTGACGGGGGTGACGGGTGCGTCCCGCACCACCGCGGCACTGTCCTGCGCGGAGCGGCGCGCCCCGGTGAACCGCCTGCCGTCCCACCAGCGCATCTCGGCCGCATCGGCCTCGTCGCGGTACCAGCCCGCCGGCGCACCCTCGTCCATCGACCCCCCCCCGTTCCTCCGGCGAACGAGTCTACGAGGAGGGCGGGAGCGTCAGAGACCCGGGTCCGTGGCGGCGGGATCCTGGGGGGCGAGCGCGGCCGCGGGCTCTCCCGAAGCGGGGCCGCTCCACGCACCGGACTCGTGCGCCCGAGGGCCGGCGATCCACTCCAGAGCCTCGCGGACGAGCATCCGGACGTGACGCGCGTGGCCGATGGTGACGGGGGCGGGATCCTCGAGGACCTCGAGCAGGCGGTGCAGCACGGCACGGCTCTGCAGTCGTGTCATGGGCCTCACGGTAGGGGCCCGGTCGCTCGGACGGTAGTGCCGATCCGCGACAGCGCACCCGTCTAGGCTCGCCACATGACTCGTCTCGACGGTGCCGTCGTCCTCGTCCTCGGAGCCTCGGGCGGCCTCGGCCGCCTCCTGGCCGATTCGCTGGAGGCGCGCGGTGCCGTCGCGGTGCGCTCGGGGCGCGACTCCGCGGCGCTCGGCGAGGCACCCCTGGTCGCCGACCTGCGCGGGGAGGACGAGCCCCGGCGCGTCGTCGCCGAGGTGCTCGAGCGGCACGGGCGCCTCGACGGCGTCGTCGTGGCCGCGGGCGTCGTGGCCTTCGGGCCCTCCGCCGAGCTCGATCCGGCCGTTCTGGAGGAGCTCGTCGAGGTGAACGCGCTGGCGCCGATCCGGGTGCTGACCGCCGCGCTGCCGTCGCTCGTCGCGTCGGCGGGCGAGGGGCGCGAGCCGTTCGCGCTGACCATCAGCGGCGTGGTGGCGGAGGCTCCGACCGCGGGACTCGCCGCGTACTCCGCCTCGAAGGCGGCACTGCACTCCTTCGTGAAGGCCTCGGCCCGTGAGTACAAGCGGGCGGGCGTCCTCCTGCTCGACGCGCGCCCCGGCCACACCGAGACCGAGCTGTCCCGGCACCCTCTCGCGGGAGTCGCGCCCCGCTTCGGCGCGGGTCTGGCGCCGCAGGACGTGGTCGACCGGCTGCTCGACGCGGTCGAGGGCGGCGAGACCGACCTGCCTCCTGCGGCGTTCACCGGCTGACGCCGTCCCGAGACGAGGCGGAGCCGGTCGATCCTCGCGGGAGCGCCCCGGATCGAGCACTGCAGGCTCGGCTGCGTACAGCCGCCGTGATCAGCCTGCGCATCCGGCGGCCGGGACCGCGATCGGCGCGGCAGCCCGTCCGACCGTCCTCCCCGCAGACGCGGGGATACCCGCCGTTCACCGGAGCGTCGCACGGGCGCACTAGCGTCCCTCCGTGCCCGACACCGCCGATGACGCCCTCCGTCCCACTCCCGAGCTGCTCCGCACGCTCACGCCCGCCGACGCGCGGGACCTCGTCGTGCTGGACGAGGACGACGACGATCCGGTGCTCCTGCGCCGCGACGGCACGCAGATCGACACCTGGCGCGAGGGCTACCCCTACGACGAGCGGATGTCGCGCGAGGAGTACGAGGCAGGCAAGCGCCTCCTCCAGATCGAACTGCTGAAGCTGCAGAACTGGATCAAGAAGCACGGGCGCCGACTCGTGGTCGTGTTCGAGGGGCGCGACGCCGCGGGCAAGGGCGGCACCATCAAGCGCTTCACCGAGCACCTCAACCCGCGCGGAGCCCGCGTGGTCGCGCTCGAGAAGCCGACCGAGCGCGAGGCCGGTCAGTGGTACTTCCAGCGCTACGTCTCGCACCTGCCGGCCGCCGGCGAGATCGTCCTCTTCGACCGCTCCTGGTACAACCGGGCCGGCGTGGAGCGCGTGATGGGCTTCTGCACGCCGGCGCAGTACGACGAGTTCATCCGCCAGACGCCGCTGTTCGAGCGGATGCTCGTCGGCGACGGCATCGACCTGGTGAAGCTGTGGTTCTCGGTCTCGGCGGAGGAGCAGCGCACCCGGTTCACGATCCGCATGATCGACCCCGTGCGCCAGTGGAAGCTCTCGCCGATGGACCTCGCCTCGCTCGACAAGTGGGGCGACTACACCGCGGCCAAGGAGGCGATGATGGCGGCGACCGACACCGCCGACGCTCCCTGGACCATCGTGAAGAGCAACGACAAGAAGCGCGCCCGGCTCGAGGCCATGCGCTACGTCCTGAGCCTCTACGACTACGACGGACGCGACGAGGAGGTCGTGGGCCCGCTGGGTCCGGACCCGCTGATCGTCGGATCGGCCGCGGACGTGTACGAGCGCGGCGAGCACGCCGCGACGAGCTGACAGGGGGGACGGACATGGGGGAGTCGGGGATCGGCGCGGAGCTGCCGGGGGTGCACCTGCGCTGGCTGGCGCTCGACGAGCAGACGCTGGACGCCGAGCGGCTGCTGCCGCTGTTGAGCGACGAGGAGCGCGAGCGCTACGCCGGCACGGTCGCCGCGTCGGCGGCCGAGCGATTCGTCTTCGGGCGGGTGCTCCTGCGGATGCTCGCGGCCGAGCTCACGGGGACGCGCGCGTCGGAGGTCCGGGTCGTCGCGTGCTGCCCGCGCTGCGGGGGCGCGCACGGCCGGCCGCGGCTGGAGGGACGCGGGATCGCGCTCGAGCTGCTGTCGGTGAGCATCGCGCACTGCGCGGGCGCCGTCGTGGTCGCGGCGAGCAGCGCCGGTGCGGTCGGCGTCGATGTGGAGCCGACGCTGGGCACGCCCGAGCGCGGGGAGCGGATCACGCGCATCGCCGGGGCGCCCTTCGCCACGGGCGGGATGCGCCCCGCCGACCCCGTCCTGCACTGGACCCGGATCGAGGCCGCACTGAAGGCGGACGGCCGCGGGCTCGAGCTCGACCCGCGCCGGGTGCACGTGCACGAGTCGCACCACGCGGCGGAGGCGCGGATCGACGGCGTCCGCTTCCGGCTGGCCGAGCCGCAGCTGGACCCCGCGCTGCGGGTCAGCGTCGCCCTCGGGCCGATGGGGGACGCGGGCGCCGGGCCCATCATCGGCTGGCGGCGCGAGCACGGCGACGCGCTCGCGGACTCGCTGGTGTCAGCGCCCGGACGGTAGCGGCGGCAGCTCCTCGTCGAGGAGCCAGGCGTCGAGCAGGTCGTCCACGCCCTCGCCGAGGACCTCGGTGCAGAGCTCGCGGAACTCCTCGTCGGTGACGGCGGCGGAGGCGTAGCGGGACGTCCACTCCCGCAGCAGCCGGAGGAAGGGCTCGTCGCCGACGGTGAGCCGCAGCGCGTGCAGGGTGAGCGCGCCGCGCTTGTAGACGCGGTCGTCGAAGAGCGCGACCGGCCCCGGATCGGCGAGCACGAGATCCTGCGCCGCATCCCGCAGCACCGCGTGGTGGCGGCGGGCGCAGGCGTCGGCGGTGGCGCGGCCCGACTCCTCCGACCACAGCCACTCCGCGTAGCAGGCGAACCCCTCGTTGAGCCAGATGTGGCGCCACCGGGCGATGCCCACGCTGTTGCCGAACCACTGGTGCGCGAGCTCGTGCGCGATGAGGCGCTCCGAGCCGCCGCGGCCGTCGGCGTGGTTGGCGCCGAACACCGCCATCGCCTGCGCCTCGAGCGGGATCTCCAGCTCGTCCGCCGTGACGACGACGCAGTAGCGGGCGAAGGGGTAGGGCCCGAACAGCCGCGTGAACAGGGCGAGCATGCGCTCGAGCGGAGCGAAGTCGTGCGCGACCCGAGCGGCCAGGGCGGCGGGGCGGGCGAGGGTCACCGCGACGCCGGCGAGCACGCACTCCTCGATCGCGTAGCGGCCGATCTGCACCGAGGCGAGGTACGCGGCGCTGGGCTCGCGCTGCTCGTAGAGCCAGGTGCGGCGGCCGGAGCGGGCGCTCGAGTCGATGAGCACCCCGTTCGCGAGCACGGCGTAGCCCTCCTCGGCGGTGACGCGCAGGCGGTACGGAGCCTTCTCGGCGACGTCGTCGTTGCAGGGGAACCAGGTGGAGGAGCCGGAGGGCTGCGAGGCGACGAGCACCCCGTCCTCCAGCTCCTCCCAGCCGAGCTCGCCCCAGTGGGTGGCGCGGGGGGCGGGGTGGCCGCTGTACTCGATCTCGACGTCGACGCTCTCGCCAGCGGCCAGCGGCTCGGCGGGGGACACCCGCAGCTTGTGCGGCGCCTGCTCGTGGCGGGCGCGGCGTCCGTCGATCCGGACGCGGGCCACGCGGAGCCGGGAGAGGTCGAGGGAGAACCGCCGGAGCGGCTGCAGCGCGACGATCCGCAGCACGGCCCGGCCGGCCAGGCGGTTCGAGGCGACGCGGTAGTCGAGGTCGAGGTCGTAGGACTCGACGCGGTAGCCGGTGTTCCCGATGCCGGGGACGTAGGGGTCGCCGGCGGTCTCGAGCCCGGTCAGCGCGGGGCTCACGCGACGGGCGCGTGGTAGTCGGCGACGCGCACCTCGCGCCACGGGCCGATCGGGTTGCCGCTCCAGCGGCTGCCCGCGGGCACGAGCTCCCCCCGCATCACGAGCGAGGCCGGGCCGACCGTGCCGTGCTCGGCGATCCGCGCGGCGGGGAGGATCACGCTGTGCGGGCCCAGGGTGGCGCCGGCGTCGAGGCTCACGAGATCCATGCTCATGATTCGATCATGGAACAGGTGCGTCTGCACGACGCAGCCCCGGTTCACGGTCGCTCCGTCGCCGAGCGAGATCAGATCGGCCTCGGGGAGCCAGTAGCTCTCGCACCAGACGCCGCGTCCGATCCGAGCGCCGAGGCTCCGCAGCCACCAGACCAGCGCCGGAGTGCCCGCGGCGGCGTGGGCGAACCAGGGCGCGGCGACCATCTCGGTGAAGGCGTCGGCCAGCTCGCTCCGCCAGACGAACGAGGACCACAGCGGCTGCTCGCTCGGCTCGACCCGCTGGATCAGGATCCACTTCGCGGCGGTGGAGACGGCCGCGGCGACCGCCCCGGCGGCCAGCAGCACGACGCCTCCCACGAGCGCGGCGAGCACCGCCCCGAGCGTCTGGATCAGCGCGAGCAGTCCGGCGACCACGCCGAGGCCGATCGCGACCGAGACGACCACCGGGACGAAGCGGCCGAGCTCCCACGCGATGCGGGCCGCGCGGAGTCGGCGGGCCGGGCGGAAGGTGCGCGCCGACTCCGCCTCGACGACGGTGCGCCGCAGCCGCACGGGCGGTGAGCCCAGCCACGACGAGCCCGCCTTCGACTTCCGGGGCGCGGAGGAGAGGACGGCGACGAGTCCGCCGGCGGGCACGGTGTGACCGGGAGCCGCCATGCCGGAGTTGCCGAGGAACGCGCGCTCGCCGATCTCGGCGCGGGCGAGCCGCATCCAGCCGCCGCCGAGCGCGTAGGAGGCGACGAGCGTGTCGTCGGCGAGGAACGCGCCGTCGCGGATGGTCGTCATCGCGGGCAGGAGCAGCACCGTCGAGGCCTCGACGTCGCGTCCGACCTTCGCGCCGAGGAGCCGCAGCCAGACCGGGGTGAACAGGCCCGAGTAGAGCGGGAAGAGCAGGACCCGCGCGGAGTCGAGCAGCCGCTCCGTCGACCAGACCTGCCAGCCGATCCGACCGCGCACGGGGTGGGTGCCCGGCTCGACGCCCCGGCCGAGCAGGCGCACCAGGACGACGACGAGGGCGGCGAGGACGACTCCGGAGACGGCGACGGCGGGCACGAGGGCGGCGAGAGCGGGCCCGAGCGCGGCGCCGAGGCCGGCCGAGCCGCGCACGGCGGCGGCCACGACGGCGAGCCCGGCCGCGAGGGCGAGGACCGGGACCGCTGCGAGGCCGACCGCGGACGCTCCGTACGCCCAGACCCAGCCCGGGCGGCGCGCCGGGCGCTCCGAGGGGAACCCGGCGTTCGCCCTGCCGAGCCGCTGGGCGGGGGATCCTCCCCAGCGCTGCCCGGCCGGCACCCGCCCGAAGACGGCCGATCCCGGCTCGATCTGCGCGTGCTTGCCGATCCGGGCGCCGGGGAGGAGCGTGCTGCGCGCGCCCACCGTGCTGCCCGCGCCGACCCGGACGGCGCCGACGCGCAGGACGTCGCCGTCGATCCAGTAGCCGGAGAGGTCGACCTCCGGCTCGATCGCGGCGCCGCGCCCGAGCGTGAGCATCCCGGTCAGCGGAGGGAGGGAGTGCAGGTCGACGTCGTCGGCGATGCGGGCGCCGAGCGCGCGGGCGTAATAGGCGACCCAGGGCGCGCCCGCGAGGCTCACGGCCTTGAGCTGGAACGCGATCTGCTCGGCCAGCCAGAGCCGGAGGTGCACGCTCCCGCCGCGCGGGTGGTCTCCGGCTCGGATCCCGCGCAGCAGGGTGCGCGCGGCGAGGACGGTGAGCCCCATCCGCCCGAACGGCGTGAGGAAGAGCGCGAACGCGGGGATCAGCGCGGCGAGCGGAGCGGTGGGCAGCCAGCCGAACCCCGGCACCAGGTCGAGCACCGCGGTGACGGTGAGGATCGCAGTGACCCAGCGGGCGCTGCCGAGCACGAGCAGCGGTGCGCCGAGGAGGGTCTGCAGCACGCGCATCCTGAGGGGGACCGGCGCGATGCGGTGAGCGGACACCTCCGCAGTGCCGGTCGAGCGGCTCTGGATCTCGGCGGCCATCGCCGCGAGACGCGGGTGGGCGTAGACGTCGGCGACCGTGAACTCGGGGTCGCGCTCGCGGATCCGCGCGACCAGCTGGGCGGCGGCGAGGGAGCCGCCGCCGAGGTCGAAGAAGTTCGCCCGCTCGTCGACCGGCACGCCGAGCACGTCGCGCCAGAGGGCGGCGAGCCACGCCTCCTCGGGGTCGAGGGAGGCGTCCTCGGTCGTGCCCACGGCGAGCGGCCAGGGGAGTGCGGCGCGGTCGACCTTGCCGGAGACGCGGGTCGGCAGCTCCTCGACCACGGCCAGCAGCGGCACGAGGGATGCGGGCAGCTCCTCACGCAGGCGGGCGAGCGCCGCGTCGCGGTCGAGCTCCCGGCCGCCGGCGAGGGCCAGGTAGCCGACGAGGACCTGGTTGCCGGCCGCCGTGGTGCGGACCGCGGCCGCCGCCCCCGAGACTCCGGGGAGCGCCTGCAGCGCCGCCTCGACCTCGCCGAGCTCGATCCGCCGACCGCCGAGCTTCACCTGGTCGTCCGCGCGCCCCTGGAAGACGAGGCCGGCGCTCTCGAAGCGCACCAGGTCGCCGGAGCGGTAGGCCCGCTCCCAGCCCAGGAGCGGTGCCGGCGCGTACTTCTCGGCGTCCTTGACCGGGTCGAGGTAGCGCGCGAGCCCGACCCCGCCGATGACCAGCTCGCCGACCTCGCCCTCGCCGACCCGCTGCCCGTCCGCGTCCACGACGGCGAGCCGCCAGCCGTCCAGCGGCAGCCCGATGCGCACCGGGGGAGGCCCGCCGAGGGGCGCGGCGCAGGCGACGACGGTGGCCTCGGTCGGCCCGTAGGTGTTCCAGACCTCGCGACCCTCGACGGCCAGGCGCTCGCCGAGCTCCGGCGGGCACGCCTCGCCACCGAAGATCAGCAGGCGGACGTTCTCGAGCGACTCCGCGGGCCAGAGCGCCGCGAGGGTCGGCACGGTCGAGACCACGGTGATGCCGTGCGTGGTCAGCCAGGGGCCGAGGTCCATGCCGCTGCGGACCAGCGAGCGGGGAGCGGGGACGAGGCAGGCGCCGTGCCGCCAGGCGAGCCACATCTCCTCGCAGGACGCGTCGAACGCGACCGAGAGACCGGCCAGCACCCGGTCCCCGGGGCCGAGCGGCTCCGCCTGGAGGAACAGGCGCGCCTCGGCGTCGACGAAGGCGGCGGCGGAGCGGTGGCTGACCGCCACTCCCTTGGGGGTTCCGGTGGAGCCGGAGGTGAAGATGATCCAGGCGTCGTCCTCGAGCGAGGGCGGCTGCAGCAGCGGGATCGACGCCGTGCTCGGGTGCGGCGCGCTCGCGGTGAACAGGCGCGCGGCCGGCTCGTCGGCGCCGGTGCGCTCGAAGCGGCCGGAGCCGGTGATCACGCCGCGGACGGCGGCCTCGCCGAAGACGAGGCGCGCCCGCTCCTCGGGGTCGTCCGCGTCCACCGGGACGTACGCGGCTCCCGCGGCGAGGACGGCCAGGATCGCGAGGTAGAGCTCGCGGGAGCCGCTGGGCATGCGGATCCCGACGCGGTCGCCGCGTCGGACCCCTGCGGTGGTGAGCTCGCCCGCGAGCTGCACCGTGCGGGCCAGCAGCTCCCGGTAGCTGAGCGCTCCGGCCGGGTCCTCCAGCGCGGAGGCGTCCGGGTGGCGCTCCGCGGTGTCGCGGAGGACGTCGACCAGCGTGCGAGGAGGAGGGGTGGCTGCTCCGGCGTCGAGCACGTCCTGGGGGCCGGCCGTCTCGGTCACGTCTCGTCTCCGTCCCGGCCGCGCGATCGGGAGCGCGGCGGCCGGGGCGACACCGTAGGGAGGCGGGGTGACGCGGAGGTGAACAGGCGGGGTCGGCCCGCCCGGCTCAGTGCGCCATCGGGAGCGGCGCGTCCGACTCCGCCGGGCGGCGGACGAAGAACGCGGCCACGATCGCGACCGTCGCGATCGACGCGCCCCACAGGAACGCGGAGTGGATGCCGCCGGCGTAGGAGGCGACCTCGTCGGCGCTGCCCTGCGCGAGCTCCGCCGACCGGATCGAGAGGACGGTGACGAACAGCGCCGTGCCGGCCGCGCCGCCCAGCTGCTGCACGGTGCCGATGATGGCGCTGCCGTGGGAGTAGAGCGAGGGGCGCACCGAGCCGAGGCCGGCGGTGAACAGCGGCGTGAAGACGAAGGCGAGGCCCAGGCTGAGGGTGACGTGCAGCGAGAGGACGAACCAGGGCGACGAGTCCGCCGCGAGCAGGGTGTACCCCCACAGTGCGCCGGCGACGACGATCGAGCCGGGCACGAGCAGCACGCGCGGGCCGAAGCGGTCGTAGCCGCGGCCGACGAACGGCGCGAGCAGGCCCATCAGCAGGCCGCCGGGGAGCAGGAGCAGCCCGGTCTCCAGCGGAGTGAGGCCCAGCACGTTCTGCGTGTAGAGGGGCAGCAGGATCAGCGTGCCGAAGAGCGCCGACATGCTGACCGCCATCATCGCGATGACGATGGTGAAGTTCGCGGAGGAGAAGGTCCGGAGGTCCAGCAGGGCCCGGTCGGTGCGCTGCAGCAGCAGCTGGCGCGCGATGAAGCCCGCGAGGCCGAGACCCGCGACGACGAACGGGATCCACGGCGCGACGACCGCGGCTCCGCCCTCGCCGAGGCTCGACAGGCCGTAGACGAGGCCGCCGAAGCCGAAGACCGAGAGGACGACCGAGAGCGAGTCGATCGGGATGGAGCGGGGCTCGGTGACGTTCTCGACCTTGCGCAGGCCCAGGAGCAGCGCGCCGATCGCGATCGGCAGCACGATCCAGAACATCCAGCGCCAGCCGAGGAAGTTGAGGATGACGCCCGAGATCGTCGGTCCGACGGCCGGAGCCACCGAGATGACGATCGAGATGTTGCCCATCATCCGGCCGCGGATCGCCGGGGGCACCAGCGTCATCACGGTCGTCATCAGCAGCGGCATCATGATGGCCGTGCCGCCGGCCTGCACCACGCGGGCCGCCAGGAGGACCGCGAAGGTCGGGGCGAGCGCGGCGGTGAGCGTGCCGAGGCTGAAGAGGATCATCGCGGCGGCGAAGAGCGTGCGGGTGTGCAGCCGCTGGATCAGGTAGCCCGTGATCGGGATGACGACGGCCATCGTGAGCATGAAGGCGGTCGAGAGCCACTGGCCCACGTGCGCCTCGACGTCGAAGTCGCGCATGAGGTCGGGCAGCGCCACGCTCATGATCGTCTCGTTGAGGATCACGACGAACGCCGACACCAGCAGGAGGCTGATGACCAGGCGGCTGCGCGGCTCGAGGGTCGTGGCGGCGGCGGGTGCGGCGGGCCGCGCGGCGGGAAGGGTGCTGCGCTCGGTCACAGGTGTTCTCCGGTCGTGAGGGGATCGGTGTGAGGGGCGCATCGACGGCTCGACTCGCGGGCGCGGATGCGGGGTACGGAGGGAGAACAGCGGCGGACGCCCCGGACATTCCCGATCGACGGGGATCCGCTGCGAGAGGTCTCAGGTGAGGACCGTGGAGAGCGCGGAGGACGCGGCCTCGGCCTCCTCGAGCGTGGCGCCCTCGCCGAAGCTGAACCGCACGGCGGTCCGGGCGACGTCGGGGTCGAGGCCGAGGGCCAGCAGCGCGGGCGAGGGCTCGTCGCGCCCGGCGGCGCACGCCGAGCCGCTCGAGACGACGACGCCGCGCTCCTCCAGCTCGAGGAGCGTCGACTCGCCGCTGCGCCCGGGGACGGCGTACGCGGCGATCGAGGGGAGCCGGTGCGCCGCGGAGCCCAGCGGCACGGCCCGGGGCGCCAGGGCCGCGACCCGCTCGGCGAACGCGTCCCGGACCGCTCCGACCCGCGCCGCGCGGTCCGGATCGAGCAGGCGCACCGCGGTGCCGAGCGCGACCGCGAAGGCCACGTTCTCGGTGCCCGAGCGCCGCTCCCGCTCCTGGCCGCCGCCGTGCAGCAGGGGCTCGAACGGGAGCCGGCTGCGCAGCAGCAGCGCCCCCACGCCCTTCGGCGCCCCGAGCTTGTGCCCCGAGACCGAGACCGCGTCGGCGCCCCAGCCCGCGACGTCCAGCCAGCCGGCGGCCTGGACGGCGTCCACGTGCAGCGGCACGCCGCGCGATCGGCAGAGCGCCGCGATCGCCGGAACGTCCTGCACCGTCCCGATCTCGTTGCTCGCCGCGAGCACCGAGACCAGCGCGGTGTCCGGCCGGACCAGCGCGGCGAGCGCGTCGAGGTCGAGCAGGCCGGTCGCGTCGACGGGGGCCGTCGACACCTCGAAGCCGTGCAGGCGCCGGAGGTGGTCGGCCGACTCGACGGTCGCCTCGTGCTCGAGCGCCGAGATCACCAGGTGCCGTCCGCGCGGCGATCCCAGCGCGAGGCCCTTGACCGCCGTGTTGATCGACTCCGTGCCGCCGGAGGTGAAGAGCGTCTCGGAGGCGCGGCCGCCGAGGAAGCGGGCCACGTGAGCGCGCGCCGCCTCCAGCGCGCGCGCCGCGGCGTCGCCGAGCGAGTGGCTGCTCGACGGATTGCCGTACTCGGCGGTGAGGAACGGCCACATGGCCTCCAGCACCTCGCGGCGCACGGGCGAGGTCGCGGCGTGGTCGAGGTAGATCACTCGACCGCGATGTCCAGGCCGAGGTCGAGCGAGCGGACGCTGTGGGTGAGCGCGCCGACGGAGATCACGTCGACTCCCGCCTCCGCGATCGCGCGCACGGTCGTGAGGTCGACGCCGCCGCTCGCCTCGACCACGGCCCGCCCGCCGATGAGGGCGACGCCCTGGCGGAGCAGCTCGGGGGTGAAGTTGTCGAGCATGATCGTGTCCGCGCCTCCCGCCAGCGCGGGCTCGATCTGGTCGAGCCGGTCGACCTCGACCTCGAGGTGCGCCGTGTGCGGGATCGAGGCGCGCGCCGCCCGCAGGGCCGCGGTCAGGTCGATCCCGCGCGCGGCGAGCACCGCGAGGTGGTTGTCCTTCGCCAGCACCGCGTCCGAGAGCGAGAAGCGGTGGTTGCGGCCGCCGCCGCTGCGGACGGCGTGCCTCTCGAGCGCGCGCAGGCCCGGCGTGGTCTTGCGGGTGTCGACGATGCGGGCGCGCGTCCCCTCCACAGCGGCGACGTACTGCGCCGTCAGGGTGGCGATGCCGCTCATCCGCTGCACGAGGTTGAGCGCGACCCGCTCGCCGCGGAGCACGCCGCCCGCGGGGCCCTCGATCCGGGCGAGGGTCTGCCCGGCCTCGAAGACCGCGCCGTCCTCCACGAGCACCGAGCAGCGGATCCGGGAGTCGACCTGCCGCATCGTGCCGACGAGGACGGCGCCGCCGCTGAAGACGCCGGGCTCGCGGGCCACGAGGGCTGCGCTCGCGGTGGCGTCCGCGGGGAGGAGGGTGTCGGAGGTCAGGTCGCCCCAGGGCGCGTCCTCCTCGAGGGCGAGGGTGACGACGCGGTCGATGCTCTGGCGGGTCAGCACGGAAGGGCCGCCTCTCTGGTGGGGGCGGCGGCGCTCGCCGTCGCGGGGTCGGGGGAGTCGGTGCGGTGGTGGGCGCCGACGGAGTGCGTGCGCGCGAGCGCGGCGTCGATGAGAGCGAGGGCGCAGGTCAGCAGGTTCGCGTCCTCGAGCGTCCTCAGTCCGAGCGGAGCGGGCGAGGCGGAGGCGACGAGCGCGTCGCGCGCCGCTGTGAGCCCCGCCGCGTCCCGGGAGAGGCCGGCTCCCGCCCACATCGCGTCCTGGAGAGCGGTGCGGTCGAGCGTCATCGGGACGACGGCGCGGGGAGGGGCGACCGGGCCGCCGCTCCAGGAGAGGGAGTCGAGGGCGAGCGCCGCGCGGCGCGCGAACACGACGCCCTCGAGCAGGCTGTTGGAGGCGAGGCGGTTCGCGCCGTGGACGCCGGTGCGGGCGACCTCGCCCACTGCGAGCAGCCCGGGGAGGCTGGTGCGCCCGTCCAGGTCGGTCGCGATCCCGCCCATCCAGTAGTGCGCGGCCGGAGTCACGGGCAGCAGGTCGTCGGCGAGCGAGAGCCCGTTCTCGCGGCAGGCCGCCGAGATCGTCGGGAACCTCTTCGCCAGCACCTCGGGGTCGATCGCCCGGGCGTCCAGGTGCACGGGCAGTCCGCCCTGCAGTCGCATCCGCTCCGCGATCGCGCGCGCCACGACGTCGCGCGGCGCCAGCTCGGCCTCGGGGTGCACCCCGGCCAGGAACCGCTCGCCCGCGGAGTCGCGCAGCACCGCGCCCTCGCCGCGCACCGCCTCCGAGACGAGGAAGCCGCCCGGCAGCGCGAGCGTGGTCGGGTGGAACTGGTAGAACTCCAGGTCCGCCGTCTCCGCTCCCACCCGCAGGGCGGCGGCGAGCCCGTCCCCGGTCGCGACGGACGGATTGGTGGTGTGCCGGTAGAGCTGCCCGGCGCCTCCGGTGGCCAGCACGACCGCGTCGGCCGCCAGGCGCTCGAGCACGCCGTCGTGCAGGACGTCGGCGCCCGTGACCGAGCCGCCCTCCCGCACCAGGTCGACCAGGGCGGCGTGCTCGCGCACCTCGACCGACGAGGCCCGCACCGCCGCCACGAGAGCGGCCTCGATCGCGGCGCCCGTCGCGTCGCCGCCGGCGTGCAGGATCCGCGGACGCGAGTGGGCGCCCTCGAGTCCCCGCGCCAGCTCGCCGCCCTCGCGGTCGAAGCCGACGCCCCACTCCTGCAGCACCGCGACCGCCTCCGGCCCCTCGGCGCAGAGCACCTCGACCGCCGAGCGCACGGCGAGGCCCGCACCGGCGGTGAGCGTGTCCTCCACGTGCAGCGCCACGGAGTCGCCCGGCGCCGTGACCGCGGCGATCCCGCCCTGCGCGGCGCGCGTCGACGACTCCGCCAGCGTGCCCTTGGTGACGAGCAGCACCTCGTGGCGGTGCTGCGCCGTCAGCGCGGCGACCAGCCCGGCGATGCCGCTGCCGACGACGACGACCCGCGCCATGTCAGACCGCCGCCGGCCCGGCGGGCGGAACGGCCGCGAGCATCCGCTCGAGGGCGATGCGCGCCTCGGCCTGCACCGACTCCGCGACCTCGATCCGGTTGAGCACCGTCCCCGCGACCAGTCCCTCGAGCACCCAGGCGAGGTAGCCGGGGTGGATGCGGTACATGGTCGAGCAGGGGCAGACCACGTCGTCGAGGCAGAAGATCGTGTGCTGCGGGTACTGGACGGCGAGGCGCTGCACCAGGTTGATCTCGGTGCCGATCGCGAAGGTCGATCCCGCGGGTGCCGCCTGGATCGCCTTCACGATGTAGTCGGTCGAGCCGTACTCGTCGGCCGCGTCGACGACCGCCATCGGGCACTCCGGGTGCACGATCACGCGCACGCCCGGGTGCTCGGCGCGCGCCTTCGCGATCTGGGCCGTCGTGAAGCGCTTGTGCACCGAGCAGAAGCCGTGCCAGAGGATCACCTGCGCGTCCAGGAGCGTCGCAGTGTCGGAGCCGCCCTGCGGCTTCCGCGGGTTCCACATCGGCATCCGCTCCAGCGGCACGCCCATCGCCTTGGCGGTGTTGCGGCCGAGGTGCTGGTCGGGGAAGAACAGCACCCGCTGCCCGCGCGCGAACGCGTCCTCGAGCACGGTCGCCGCGTTCGAGGAGGTGCAGACCACGCCTCCGTTGCGGCCGCAGAACGCCTTCAGCGCGGCGGAGGAGTTCATGTACGTGACCGGGACGAGCGGCACGCGGCCGTCGGCGTCCGGCTCGGTGCCGTAGAGCTCGGTGAGCTCGGCCCAGGCGTCCTCGACGGAGTCGATGTCGGCCATGTCTGCCATCGAGCAGCCGGCCGCCAGGTTCGGGAGGATCACGGCCTGCTCCGGACCGGAGAGGATGTCGGCCGTCTCCGCCATGAAGTGCACGCCGCAGAAGACGATCGCCTCGGCGTCGGGCCGGCTCGTCGCCGCCTTCGCCAGCTGGAACGAGTCGCCCACGTAGTCGGCGTACTGCACCACCTCGTCCCGCTGGTAGAAGTGCCCGAGCACGACGACCCGCTCGCCGAGCGTCTCCTTCGCCGCGAGGATGCGGTGGTGCAGCTCGTCGGCGCTCGCCGTCGTGTAC
Organism: Rathayibacter sp. AY1C4; assembly: GCF_002932195.1. Lineage (NCBI taxonomy): Bacteria > Bacillati > Actinomycetota > Actinomycetes > Micrococcales > Microbacteriaceae > Rathayibacter > Rathayibacter sp. AY1C4. The sequence continues at coordinate 16,856 of NZ_PSWE01000011.1, forward strand.
TCCTCCGGCAGACGTCCCTGGACCGGGGCGTCGGCCGGGATCGGGTCGGCCTGGGAGGCGCCGGGCCCGTAGGCGGGCAGGCCGAGGTCGAACGACCAGGGGGCCTCCGCGAGCTCGGGCGCGCAGGTGGCGCCGGGCGCGGAGCCGCCCTCGATGAGCCGGATGGTGCTGTCGACGGATGTCACGGTGTTCTCCTCGTGAGGCGGGTGGGGGAGTCGGGCGGCGCGCTCAGACGGGCAGCGGGCCGTTGTCGACGAGCGCCGCCGACTCGTCGTAGCGGTAGAGGCGCGGGGGACGGTGGCGGGTGCCCGTCAGGCGCTCCCCGGTGGGCACCACGGTGCCGGAGCTCTCGATCGTCCGGCGGAAGTTGGCCGGGTCGAGGGGCTTCTGCAGGACGGCCTCGTGGACCTCCCGCAGTTGGGACAGGGTGAAGGCGCCGCCGAGGAAGGCCTGCGCGATGCGGGAGTACTCCATCTTGTTGCGCAGGCGCCAGAGGGCGTAGTCGACGATCAGTCCGTGGTCGAAGGCGAGCTCGAGCGGCAGATCGGTGCAGAGCCAGGCGACGTTCTCTCCCACGATGGCCTCGTCGGCCTCGGCGGAGCGCACGAGCGCCCAGTAGACGATCGACACGACGCGGTCCTCGCCGGGGGAGCGGTCGGTGCCGCCGACGGCGTAGAGCTGCTCGAGGTAGCGCGGAGCCAGGCCCGTGGTCTCGCGGAGAGTGCGGCGGGCCGACTCGGCGAGGTCCTCGTCCGGATGCAGCGGTCCGCCGGGCAGTGCCCAGAGTCCCTCGAACGGCTCGCGGATGCGCCGGACGACGGGGATCCAGACGGTGCTCGCTCCGGTCTCCGGGTGCGGCCGCAGGGCGAAGATCACCGTCGACACGGCGAGCTGCACGTCCGGCATCCGGTGCCCCCTACTAAGAGTCGCACCGACTGTAAGTGCTGAGATCACCTTAGTGTCACGAACACCTGAACACCTAGCGGAAGAGGCGACACGCCGCGCAGGGTCCGCCCTCACCGCTAGGCTGACCGCACAACCGAATACCGGGCCGCAATACGCGACGCGGGAGAGCCGACTCCGGTCGGCACCGAAGGAGCAAGCCTCCCCGCCAATCTCTCAGGTCTTGTACCGCGTCGAACTGGCCACTCTGGAAAGCGATCCGCTCGGATCCGCCCATGGTGAAAGCGCTCGACCCCTCGGGGCGGCGCGAATCTCTCAGGCTCCACGACAGAGGGGGAGTTCCCACGGCACTGCTGTGCTCTGCCGCGAACGCGGCGCGAGTCCAGCACTGCGACGAAATGGAGAACTCATGTCCGAGACCCCGACGACCAGCCCCGAAGCCCGCTACTCGCCCCTGCACGAGGTGCACGTCGCCGCCGGCGCGTCCTTCACCGACTTCGCCGGGTGGCAGATGCCGGTCCGCTACTCCGGCGATCTCGCCGAGCACCACGCCGTGCGCACCGCCGCCGGCCTCTTCGACCTCTCGCACATGGCCGAGATCCTCGTCGTCGGCCCCGAGGCGGTCGACGCCCTCGACTACGCGCTGGCGAGCGACATCTCGGCCGTCGCCGCCGGCCGCGCGAAGTACACCCTTCTCCTGGAGCGCACGGGCGGCGTGATCGACGACCTCGTCGTCTACCGCACGGGCGAGGACCGCTTCATGGTCGTCGCGAACGCGGCCAACCGGCACATCGTCGTCGAGACGCTCCGCGACCGCACCGCGATGTTCGAGTGCGAGCTGTTCGACGAGAGCGACGACGTCGCCCTCATCGCGCTGCAGGGCCCGCGCTCGCTCGAGATCCTGCAGAACGTCCAGGGCCTCGCCGTCGAGACCGAGCGGGGAGCGGAGTCGGTGCTCGACACGGACGACGCCGCCCGCCTGCTCGCGGAGCTGCGCTACTACCGCGCCGTGCCCGCGACCTTCGAGGCGCACCCGATCCTGATCGCGCGCACCGGGTACACAGGCGAGGACGGCTTCGAGATCTACGTCTCGCCCGACTCCGCTCCCACGCTCTGGCAGGCTCTCGCCGAGACCGGCGCCGGAGCGGGCCTCGTCCCCGCCGGCCTCGCCGCCCGCGACACCCTCCGCCTCGAGGCGGGCATGCCGCTCTACGGCCACGAACTCTCCCGCGACGTCTTCCCCGCACAGGCCGGCCTCGGCCGCGTCGTCGCCTTCGGGAAGCCGATCGACTTCGTCGGCCGCGCGGCCAGCGAGGAGGGTCCCTCCGGAGACGCTCCCGTGCTCGTCGGGCTCGTCGGCGAGGGCCGCCGCGCCGCCCGTGCCGACTACACCGTCCTCTCCGGCGACGACGAGGTCGGAGTGGTCACCAGCGGCGTCCTCTCGCCGACCCTGGGCGTCCCGATCGCGATGGCCTACGTCGCCCCCGCCTCCGCGCAGCCCGGGACGGCGCTCGCCGTCGACATCCGCGGCACGCGCCTCCCGATGACCGTCACCGAGCTCCCCTTCTACTCGAGAAAGAAGAACTGACATGGCCGTGCCCACCGAGCTGCAGTACACCTCCGACCACGAGTGGATCCGGGTCGACGGAGAGGTCGCGACCGTCGGCATCACCGCATACGCCGCGGACAAGCTGGGCGACGTCGTCTTCGTCGAGCTCCCCGAGGCGGGAGCCCGCGTCGAGGGCGGCAGCGTCGTCGGCGAGATCGAGTCGACCAAGTCGGTGGGCGAGCTGTTCGCCCCCGTCGACGGCGAGGTCCTCGAGGCCAACACGGCCGTCGTCGACAGCCCCGAGCTCGTCAACTCCGACCCGTTCGGCGAGGGGTGGCTGATCCGGGTCCGCTTCGACGCCCTGCCCGACGGCCTCCTCGACTCCGCCGCCTACACCGAGCTGGTCGGCGAGTAGATGGCGGCCACCAGGACCCCCGGCGCCTTCGAGTCCCGCCACATCGGGACCGACGCCGACGCGCAGCGCACCATGCTCGCGGCTCTCGGCTACGACTCCGTGGAGGAGCTCGTCACCGCCGCCGTCCCCGAGTCGATCCACGTCCGCGACCTCCCGCAGGTGCTGCCCGCTCCGGCCACCGAGACGGAGGCGCTCGCCGAGCTGCGCGCCCTCGCCGCGAGGAACGCGGAGCGTCGGCCGATGATCGGCCTCGGCTACTACGGCACGCACACCCCCGCCGTGATCAAGCGCAACGTGCTCGAGAACCCCAGCTGGTACACGGCCTACACGCCGTACCAGCCCGAGATCTCGCAGGGGCGCCTGGAGGCGCTGATCAACTTCCAGACGATGGTCTCCGACCTCACCGGCCTCGACACGGCCGGCGCGTCGATGCTCGACGAGGGTACGGCCGTCGTCGAGGCGATGCTGCTCGCGCGCCGCGCCTCGAAGGCGCGCACCGACGTCTTCGTCGTCGACTCCGACGCTCTCCCGCAGACCCTCGCGCTGCTGCGCGGCCGCGCGGAGGCCGTCGGCATCCGCATCGTCGAGCTCCCGCTCTCGCGCACCGCCGCGGAGGAGGTGCCGGAGTGCTTCGGCGCCCTCGTGCAGTACCCCGGCGCGTCCGGGCACCTCTGGGACCCGTCGGCGGTGCTCGCCGCGGTGAAGGCCCACGGCGGCCTGGCCGTCGTCGCCGCCGACCTGCTCGCGCTGACCCTGGTGCGCTCGCCGGGCGAGCTCGGCGCGGACGTCGCGGTCGGCACCACGCAGCGCTTCGGCGTCCCGCTGGGCTTCGGAGGACCGCACGCCGGCTACCTCGCCGTCCGCAAGGGACTCGAGCGCCAGCTGCCCGGCCGCCTCGTCGGCGTCAGCCAGGACGCGGACGGCCACCCCGCCTACCGCCTGTCCCTCCAGGCCCGCGAGCAGCACATCCGCCGCGAGAAGGCGACCTCGAACATCTGCACCGCGCAGGTCCTCCTGGCGGTCATGGCGGCGATGTACGCGGTCTACCACGGGCCGGACGGGCTCGCCGCGATCGCCGAGCGCGTGCACGGCCGGGCCGCGCTCCTCGCGCGCCTCCTCCTCGACCGGGGCCACTCCCTCCGGCACGCCGACTTCTTCGACACCGTCTCGGTCGTCGTGCCCGGCGGCGCGGAGGCGGCGGTCGCCCGCGCCCGCCAGGCCGGCTTCGACGTGCGCCTGGTCGACGCCGACACGGTCTCGGTGTCGATCGACGAGACGGTCACCGACCTCGAGGTGATCGCCGTCGCGACCGCCGTCGGGCAGCTGGACTCGTCGTTCGGCTTCCTCAGCGGCTCCGCGCGGAGCATCCCCGCCGAGCTCGACCGCCGCACGCCGTTCCTCGTGCACCCGGTCTTCAGCAGCCACCACAGCGAGACCTCGATGATGCGCTACCTCAAGCGCCTCGCCGACTCGGACTACGCGCTGGACCGCGGCATGATCCCGCTCGGCTCCTGCACCATGAAGCTCAACGCCGCCACCGAGATGGAGGCGGTCAGCTGGCCCCAGTTCGCGGACCTGCACCCGTTCGCCCCCGAGGCGGACGTGCAGGGCTCCCTGGCGCTGATCGACCAGCTGGAGGGGTGGCTCGCCCACCTCACCGGCTACGACTCCGTGTCGCTCCAGCCCAACGCCGGCTCGCAGGGCGAGCTCGCGGGCCTGCTGGCGATCCGCGGCTGGCACCGGTCGAACGGCGACGAGGACCGCACGGTCTGCCTGATCCCCTCGAGCGCCCACGGCACCAACGCCGCGAGCGCGGTCCTCGCCGGCATGCGCGTCGTCGTCGTGGCCTGCGACGAGCTCGGCAACGTCGACCTGGACGACCTCCGGGCGAAGATCGCCGAGCACGCGGGCTCCCTCGCCGCGCTGATGATCACCTACCCGTCGACCCACGGCGTCTACGAGCACGAGGTCGACGAGATCTGCCGCCTCATCCACGAGGCCGGCGGACAGGTTTACGTGGACGGCGCGAACCTCAACGCACTCCTCGGCTTCGCCCGCTTCGGAGACTTCGGCGGCGACGTCTCGCACCTCAACCTGCACAAGACGTTCTGCATCCCGCACGGCGGAGGCGGTCCCGGCGTCGGTCCCGTCGCCGCGAAGGCGCACCTCGCGCCGTTCCTGCCCGGCCACCCGCTCGCGCAGCGGCTCGAGCACGGCGTGGGCACGCAGGGCGAGCGGATCGTCCACGGCGGCGCGCCGGTGTCGGCAGCTCCCTACGGCAGCCCCGGCATCCTGCCGATCTCGTGGGCGTACGCCCGGATGATGGGCGAGGAGGGCCTGCGGGCCGCGACCGGGGCGGCCGTCCTCTCGGCCAACTACGTCGCCGCGCGCCTCCGCGAGCACTACCCGGTGCTCTACACGGGGGACAACGGGCTCGTCGCCCACGAGTGCATCCTCGACATCCGCCCGCTGACGGCGGCGACAGGAGTGACCGTGGACGACGTCGCCAAGCGCCTCGTCGACTACGGCTTCCACGCCCCGACCATGAGCTTCCCCGTCGCCGGGACCCTGATGGTCGAGCCGACGGAGAGCGAGGACCTCGCCGAGATCGACCGCTTCATCGACGCGATGATCGGGATCCGGGCCGAGGCCGACCGCGTCGGCGCGGGGGAGTGGCCGGTGGACGACAACCCGCTGCGCGGCGCCCCGCACACCGCGGAGTGCCTGACGGCCGAGGAGTGGACGCACCCCTACAGCCGCGAGCAGGCCGTCTACCCGGTCCGCTCGCTGGTGCGCGGCAAGTACTGGCCGCCGGTCCGACGGATCGACCAGGCCTACGGCGACCGCAACCTCGTCTGCGCCTGCCCGCCCATCGAGGCCTTCGCCTGATCCGCCCGCACGCGCTCGTTTGCAACCGAGGGTGAGAGAGCAGGAACGGAGCACCGAGCCCGTCCTCGGCTCTCCGACCCTCGGTTGCGGGCACCGTCGGTCCCGCACAGGCGCGGAGTGGGGCGCAGTCCTCCCGATCCGGGGGGAACGGCGCACGGCGACTCCGATGCACGAGGGAGCCCGACCGTGTGGAACGCGTGGTGGAGGTGCCGGCAGGGCTCGACGGAGTCGCGACGAGCGAGCAGCTCCACCGTGCGGGCGTCACGCCGCGGCAGTGGAGAGCCGCGGCGCGGTCCTGCGGCTCCTCGGATGCGATCGGTCCGTCGTCACGGCCGCGGAGCCGGCGGCGCGAACAGCTCGGGCCAGAGGGCGACGGCCAGCGGGTAGCCGACGAACGAGACGATGTCGATGATCGAGTGGGCGATCACCAGGGGCAGGGTGCGTCCGAAGCGCTGGTAGAACAGTCCGAACACCAGGCCCATGACCACGTTCCCGATGAAGGGCCCGATGCCCTGGTACAGGTGGTAGCTGCCCCGGAGCAGCGCACTGGTCACCAGGATCCGCCACCGCCCCCAGCCCAGATCGCCCAGGCGGGCGAAGAGGTACCCGATCACGACGACCTCCTCCTGCACTCCCGCCCGGATCGCGGAGAGCACGAGCACCGGCACCGTCCACCAGTACGCGTCCAGCGGCGAGGCCACCACCGCCACGGTGATGCCCAGCGCGCGTCCGACGGCGTACAGCGCGATGCCCGGCGCGCCGATCGCCACCGCGAAGACGGTCCCGGTCCCCAGGTCCGCGAACGGCCGGCGCAGGTCGAGCCCCAGGCGCCCGAGCGGACGGCCCGAGCTCTGCCAGAGCAGGAACGCGCAGAGGGCCACCGGCACCAGGTCGAAGAAGAGCGCGAGCAGCTGGTAGACGAGGTCGAAGCCCGGGCGGTCGCTGAGGGCGCCGTTGATCGTCGCGGTCTGGTCGGCCAGTGCGGTCGAGCGGGTGAGCCGGTTGGCGATGGAGACCACCGAGTAGACCGCGGAGGCGCCCAGCGAGAGCCCGAGGACCAGCAGGATCTCGATGCGGATCCGGCGCCGTCCGGGCGCGGATCCTGACAGGTCGGTGGACACTCCGTGCGTCTCCTCTGAAGTCGATGTGTTGCGCGACGGCCGCCCGGTACGCACGTTTCGTGCAGAACAGCGCAAGGATTCCACCTCCCGGTTACCGCTGTGTAACGGTTGCCACATGCTTTTGTGCAGATAGCGGGCGAATACATAGTCTCGTTGAAGGCATCCGCGCGACGGCCACCAGTCTCGTGCGCCGCCGCCGTCGCCACGCGCACGGCACTCCACGCGTCAGGGAAACCACTTCTCGCGCGCCCCCACATCACTGGAGGAATAGTGAACATCAGACGTTACGGATTCGGGGCTCTGGCGCTCGTCGCCGCGAGCACGCTGGTCCTGGCCGGCTGCAGCAGCTCGAACGACTCGGGCGGAGGTGCATCGGGAGGGGACGCCGCCGCGATCATCTCCACGAACGGCTCCGAGCCGCAGAACCCGCTGATCCCGACGAACACCAACGAGGTGGGCGGCGGCAAGATCCTCGACGAGATCTTCGCGGGCCTGGTCTACTACGACGCCAAGGGCGCCCCCGAGAACGACGTCGCCGAGTCCATCGAGTCGGACGACGCGCAGAACTACACGATCAAAATCAAGTCGGGCCTGACCTTCACGAACGGCGACCCGGTCACCTCCAGCTCGTTCATCGACGCCTGGAACTACGGCGCCAAGCTGTCGAACAACCAGCTCAGCGCGTCGTTCTTCTCGAACTTCGAGGGCTTCAGCGACACCGAGGACAGCGAGCTCACCGGCCTCAAGGCCGTGGACGACACCACCTTCACCGTCGCGCTCAAGTCCCCCCAGTCGGACTTCCCGATCAGCCTCGGCTACTCGGCGTACTACCCGCTGCCCGCCGCCGCGTTCGACGACATGGCCGCCTTCGGTGAGAACCCGATCGGCAACGGCCCGTACAAGCTCGACGGCGACGACGCGTGGCAGCACGACGTCCAGATCGAGCTCGTCAAGAACGACGAGTACACCGGCCCCCGCGAGGCCCAGAACGGCGGCCTGAAGATCGTCTTCTACGCCACCCAGGACGCCTCCTACGCCGACCTCCTCGGCGGCAACGTCGACGTGATCGACCAGATCCCGGACTCCGCCTTCGGCACCTTCGAGAGCGACCTCGGCGACCGCGCCGTGAACCAGCCCTCGGCCGTGTTCCAGTCCTTCACCATCCCGGGCCGTCTCCCGCACTTCGACGGCGAGGAGGGCCAGCTCCGCCGCCAGGCGATCTCGATGTCCTTCGACCGCAAGGAGATCACCGACGTGATCTTCGAGGGCACCCGCACCCCGGCCTCCGACTTCACCTCCCCGGTGATCGACGGCTACAGCGACGCCCTCTCCGGCGCCGACGTGCTCGAGTACAACCCCGACGAGGCCAAGGCGCTGTGGGCTCAGGCCGACGCGATCAGCCCCTGGGACGGCACCTTCAAGATCGCCTACAACGCCGACGGCGGCCACCAGGGCTGGGTCGACGCGGTGACCAACTCGATCAAGAACACGCTGGGCATCGACGCCGAGGGCGACGCGTACCCGACCTTCGCCGAGGCGCGCACCAAGATCGTCGACCGCTCGATCGAGACCGCGTTCCGCACCGGATGGCAGGCCGACTACCCGAGCCTCTACAACTTCCTCGGACCGCTCTACGTGACCGGCGCCTCGTCCAACGACGGCGACTACTCGAACCCCGAGTTCGACACCCTGCTCCAGCAGGGCCTGTCGGACGCCGACGCCGACGCTGCGAACACGACGTTCCAGCAGGCCCAGGAGATCCTCCTGAAGGACCTCCCGTCGCTGCCCCTGTGGTACGCGAACGTGACCGGCGGCTACGGCGAGGGCGTGTCGAACGTCGAGTTCGGCTGGAACTCGGTGCCGCTCTACTACGAGATCACCAAGAACTAAGCTCGAACCACTGGGGCGCTTCGCCCGTGCCGTCGGCCACCAGGTCACGGCACGGGCGGAGCGCCCTGTTTCGGTCACAATCGAATGAGGTCCCCATCCATGCGACTCCGGAACCGGCTGGGCTGACATGCTCGCCTACATCGTCCGACGCATCCTGCAAGCCGTCCCCGTGCTCATCGGCACCACGTTCCTCATCTACTTCATGGTCTTCTCCATGCCGGGGAACCCGCTCCTGTCGCTCTTCGGTGACAAGACGCCGAGCCCCGCACTCCTCGCCCGTCTCGAGGAGCAGTACCACCTGAACGAGCCCTTCTTCGTCCAGTACCTGTACTACCTGGGAGGCGTCGTCCGCGGCGACTTCGGCATCTCGTTCTCCGGCCAGTCCGTCAACGAGATCCTCGCCCGCACCTTCCCGGTCACCCTGACGCTCGCCATGATGGCGATCGTCATCGAGATCGTCGTCGCGCTGACCATCGGTCTCATCAGCGGTCTGCGCAAGGGCAGCTTCTTCGACGCGAGCGCGCTGGTCGTCAGCCTCCTGCTCGTGTCGGTGCCGATCTTCGTGCTCTGCTTCATCGCGCAGTCCTTCTTCGCGATCCAGCTGGGATGGTTCCCTCCGACCGTCGGAGCCGACGCGTCGTTCCAGAGGCTGCTGCTGCCCGCGATCGTGCTCGCCCTCTTCGTGGTCGCCTCGGCCATCCGCCTCACGCGCGGCTCGGTCATCGAGACGGCCGGCTCGGACTTCGTCCGCACCGCGTACAGCAAGGGGCTCTCGCGACGCCGCGTCATCCCCGTGCACGTCCTGCGCAACTCGCTCATCCCGGTCACGACGCAGTTCGGAGCCGACTTCGGCCTCCTGATCGTCGGCGCGACCGTGACCGAGGGCATCTTCAACGTTCCCGGAGTCGGGAACACGCTCTATCAGGCGATCATCCGAGGTGAGCGGCCGACCGTCGTCTCCTTCGTCACGGTCATGGTGCTGTTCTACCTCGTGGTGAACATCCTCGTCGACCTGCTCTACGCCGTACTCGACCCGAGGATCCGCTATGCCAAATGAGTCCACCGGCGGCGCGCAGAAGGCCCGCCGCATCGACCACTTCGTGGCCCCGCTCGAGGAGACGCCGATCGCGTCGGTCGACGCCGTCAGCCTCGACGAGAAGCCCAGCAACCTCTGGACCGACGCGTGGCGCGACCTGCGCAAGCGGCCCATGTTCTGGATCTCGGGCGTCCTGATCCTCGTCATCATCGCCGTCGCGCTGTTCCCGGGCCTGTTCACCTCGGTGGACCCCCGCCAGTGCGCGCTCTCGTTCAGCAACCAGGGCCCCGGCGACGGCAGCCTGCTCGGCTACACCAAGCAGGGCTGCGACGTCTTCTCGCGGATCATCCACGGCACGTCCACGTCGCTGACCGTCGGCCTCATCGTGATCGTGATCACGACGGTCTCCGGCGTCATCGGCGGCGCTCTGGCCGGCTTCTTCGGCGGCTGGGTCGACACCGTGATCATGCGCCTCGGCGACATCTTCTTCTCGATCCCCTACATCCTCGCCGCGGTCGTCATCATGTCCGTCTTCTCGGCCTACCGGAACGTGTTCGTCATCGCCCTGGCGATCGGCGCGTTCGCCTGGCCGACGACGGCGCGCGTCCTGCGCTCCGAGGTCCTCCGCGTGAAGCAGGCCGACTTCGTCGGCGCCGCCACCGCGACCGGCCTCTCCCGCATGGCGATCCTGTTCCGGCACGTGCTGCCTAACTCGATCGCTCCCGTCATCGTCGTCACGACGATCTCGCTCGGCGCGGCCATCACCGCGGAGGCGACGCTGTCGTTCCTCGGCGTCGGCCTGCCCGGCTCGGTCATGTCGTGGGGCAACGACATTAGCCAGGCCCAGCGCGATCTGCGCACCAACCCGCAGACGCTGATCTACCCGTCGATCGCCCTGACGGTCACGGTGCTGAGCTTCATCCTCCTCGGCGAATCGCTCCGCGACGCGCTCGACCCGAAGGCGAGGGCCCTCCGATGACCGCCACGACACCGAACGCACCGCACGGGCCGCTGCTCGAGGTCACCGACCTCGAGGTCGGCTTCCAGACCGGCAGCGGACTGGTCCCCGCCCTCCGCGGCGTGAGCCTCACGATCGAGCACGGCCAGACCGTCGCGATCGTGGGGGAGTCGGGCTCCGGCAAGTCGACGACCGCCGCCGCGATCATCGGCCTGCTCCCCGGCACCGGCCAGGTCACCGCCGGCTCCGTGCTGTTCGACGGCAAGGACCTCGCGAAGGCGACGAGGACCGAGCTCGAGGACATCCGCGGCCGCCGGATCGGCTACGTCCCGCAGGACCCGATGTCGAACCTGAACCCCGTGTGGTCGGTCGGCTTCCAGGTCGAGGAGACCATCAAGGCCAACGGCCTCGCGACCGGTCGCAAGGAGGTGCGCGCCAAGGCGATCGAGGTCCTGCAGAACGCGGGCCTCGCCGACGCGGAGAAGCGCCTCAAGCAGTTCCCGCACCAGTTCTCGGGCGGCATGCGCCAGCGCGTGCTGATCGGCATCGGCCTGGCCGCGGCTCCCCAGTTGCTGATCGCCGACGAGCCCACCTCGGCGCTCGACGTCACGGTCCAGCGCCGGATCCTCGACCACCTCGAGACTCTGACGAAGACCGACGGCACCGCGCTGCTCTTCATCACGCACGACCTGGGCCTCGCCGCCGAGCGCGCCGAGAAGCTCATCGTCATGTACAAGGGCCGCATCGTCGAGTCCGGCGCCTCGGTGGAGGTGCTGCAGAACCCGCAGCACCCCTACACGCAGCGCCTGATCGCGGCGGCGCCCAGCCTCGCGTCGCGCCGCATCCAGTCGACGGCCGGCCGGGCCGTGGAGTCGGTCCCCGGCGAGTCGGAGGCCGTCCGCGAGGTCGACCTGGTCGGCGCGGGCGCCGCGCACCACGCCGGCGCGGTCGCCTCGGGCGCCCCGATGATCGAGGTCGACGGCCTCACCAAGGTCTTCAAGATCCGCCGCGGCGGCCTGAAGGCCGAGGACTTCACCGCCGTCGACAACGTGTCGTTCTCGATCCCGAAGGGCACCACCACGGCGCTCGTGGGCGAGTCCGGATCGGGCAAGTCGACGATCGCCCGCCTGGTGCTGGGCCTCGAGACGGCGACGTCCGGAGCGATCTCGATCGCCGGCCGAAGGACCGAGAAGCTCAAGGGCCGCGACATGCTGGCGCTCCGGCGCTCCATGCAGCCGGTGTTCCAGGACCCGTACGGCTCGCTCGACCCGCTGCACAACATCGGCAACACCATCTCGGAGCCGCTGCGGGTGCACAAGGTCGGCGACCGGACGTCGCAGCGCGAGCGCGTCCTCGAGCTGCTCGACCAGGTGTCCCTCCCGCGCGTGATCGCGAGCCGGTACCCGAACGAGCTCTCCGGCGGCCAGCGCCAGCGCGTGGCGATCGCCCGCGCGCTCGCGCTGAAGCCGGAGATCGTGGTGCTCGACGAGGCCGTGTCGGCTCTGGACGTCCTCGTCCAGGCGCAGATCCTCCGCCTCCTCGCCGACCTGCAGGCCGAGCTCGGGCTGACCTACCTGTTCATCACGCACGACCTGGCGGTGGTCCGCGTGATCGCCGACGACGTCTGCGTGATGCAGAAGGGCAGGATCGTCGAGCACGCCCCGACGGACACCGTGTTCGACTCGCCGCAGCAGGAGTACACCCGCGAGCTGCTCGACGCCATCCCCGGCGCCGGCATCGAGTTCGCGGTCTGACCGACCGTCACCTGGGCCCCGGCCCCGCCTGGAGCGCTCCTCGGAGCCCTCCGGAGCGGGGATCCGGGGCCCTTCGCCGTGTGGACGCCTCGCTGCGGTACGATGGATGGTCCCCCTTTTGCACGAGAACACGAGACGAGTCCGTATCCATGGCAAGTGCCACCCGCTCCGACCTGCGCAACGTCGCGATCGTCGCCCACGTCGACCATGGCAAGACCACGCTGGTCGACGCCATGCTCAAGCAGACGAACTCCTTCGACGCGCACGCCCACGTGGACGAGCGCGCGATGGACTCCAACGAGCTCGAGCGCGAGAAGGGCATCACGATCCTCGCGAAGAACACCGCTGTCTCGTACAGCGGCAAGCACGCGAGCGACGGTCCCATCACCATCAACGTCATCGACACCCCGGGCCACGCCGACTTCGGCGGCGAGGTCGAGCGCGGCCTGTCGATGGTCGACGGCGTCTGCCTCCTCGTCGACGCGTCCGAGGGCCCGCTGCCCCAGACCCGCTTCGTGCTGCGCAAGGCGCTCGAGGCGAAGCTCCCCGTCATCCTTTTGGTCAACAAGACCGACCGCCCCGACGCGCGCATCGACGAGGTCGTCGCCGAGAGCCAGGACCTGCTCCTCGGCCTCGCCTCCGACATGGCCGACGACGTGCCGGACCTCGACCTCGACGCGATCCTCGACGTCCCCGTGGTCTACGCCTCCGGCAAGGCCGGCCGCGCCTCGGCGAACAAGCCCGAGGACGGCACGCTGCCGGACGCCGAGGACCTGGAGCCGCTGTTCGAGGCGATCCTCAAGCACATCCCCGCGCCGACCTACGACGACGACGCGCCCCTCCAGGCCCACGTCACCAACCTCGACGCGTCGCCGTTCCTCGGCCGCCTCGCCCTCCTCCGCGTCTTCAACGGCACGATCAAGAAGGGGCAGACGGTCGCCTGGGTCCACCACGACGGCACCCACACCAACGCGCGCATCACCGAGCTGCTGATCACCAAGGCGCTCGACCGCTACCCGGCCGAGTCCGCGGGCCCCGGCGACATCGTCGCGATCGCGGGCTTCCCCGAGATCACCATCGGCGAGACCATCGCCGACCCCGAGGACATCCGCCCGCTGCCGGCCATCACGGTCGACGATCCGGCGATCTCGATGACGATCGGAACCAACACCTCGCCCCTCGTCGGCAAGGTCAAGGGCCACAAGCTCACGGCGCGCATGGTCAAGGACCGCCTCGACCGCGAGCTCATCGGAAACGTGTCGCTCAAGATCGTCGACATCGGACGCCCCGACTCGTGGGAGGTCCAGGGCCGCGGCGAGCTCGCGCTGGCCATCCTCGTCGAGCAGATGCGCCGCGAGGGCTACGAGCTGACCGTCGGCAAGCCCCAGGTGGTCACCCGCCAGGTCGACGGCAAGACGCACGAGCCCTTCGAGCACCTCACGATCGACGCTCCGGAGGAGTACCTCGGCGCGATCACGCAGCTCCTCGCCGCCCGCAAGGGCCGCATGGACGGCATGTCGAACCACGGCACCGGCTGGGTCCGCATGGAGTTCATCGTCCCGTCGCGCGGCCTGATCGGCTTCCGCACCGAGTTCCTCACCACCACGCGCGGCACCGGCATCGCGAACGCGATCCTGCACGGCTACGAGCCGTGGGCCGGCGCGATCGTCACCCGCAACAACGGGTCGATCGTCGCGGACCGCAACGGCGTCGTGACCCCGTTCGCCATCATCGCGCTCCAGGAGCGGATGACCTTCTTCGTGAACCCCACCGAGGAGGTCTACGAGGGCATGGTGATCGGCGAGAACTCGCGCAACGACGACATGGACGTCAACATCACCAAGGAGAAGAAGCTGACCAACATGCGTCAGTCCACCTCCGACACCTTCGAGTCGATGACGCCGTCGCGTCAGCTGACGCTCGAGGAGTGCCTCGAGTTCGCCCGCGAGGACGAGTGCGTCGAGGTCACCCCCGAGGTCGTCCGCATCCGCAAGGTGGAGCTCGATGCGAACGCCCGCGCGCGCATGACGAGCCGCCTCAAGAAGCAGGGCTGAGCCCCGGGCGCCTCGGCGCCCGCCCACGACGAGACCGGCCGGAGCGATGCTCCGGCCGGTCTCGTCGTCTCCGCCCGGTGCTGCAGCGTGCAGCGCCGATCCCGTCCCCCGCGGTCCGGATCAGCCCGCCGGACTCGGAGAGGGAGAGGGGGTCGAGGACTCCGCCTCGAGCGTCGAGGTGACGAAGGAGACGAACGCCGCCGCGTCGTCCGGCTTCCCCGTGTACTGCTCGCCGTTCACCAGCACGGTGGGCGTCGACTCGAGCTTCGGCAGCGAGGAGTTAGCGAGGTGGCCCGCTCGGTCGCGGCCTTCACCCAGGGCCGGAACTCGCCCCCGGTCATGCAGGCGAGGACGTCGTCGTCGGTGACGCCCGCTCCGGTCACCAGCGCCCGCAGAGCGTCGTCGTCGAGGCCCGTCGTCCCCTCCGCCGGCTGCTGCGCGAAGAGCGCCGCGTTCACGGCGAGGAAGCGGTCCGGATCCTCGTCGGCGACGCACGCGGCGGCGTTCGCGGCCCGGCTGGAGTACTCGGAGCCGGCCGAGGAGGAGTCGAGGATCGCCACCGGGTGGATCTCGAGCGTGATCGCCCCCTTCGTCAGCCACGACTGCAGCTGCTCGGCGTTCGCCTTCTCGAACTGCCCGCAGTACGGGCAGAGGTAGTCGACGTAGAGGTCGACGGCGACGACTCCGCCCGCACGCGTGGCGCGCTCATCGGTCGGGACGGGGGATGCTCCCGGAGCGATCGCCGCGCTCGTCGTCGCCGTCACGGCCGAGCCGTCGCCCGCGAGGACGATGCCGTCGCTGAGCATGTTCGCCGGGGCGGCGCTCGCGACCTCCTGCTGCGACCAGACGTTCCAGCAGACCAGGGCCACGACCGCGAGGAGCCCGACGACCGCTCCGCCCTGCCCGAGCAGCCGGTTCCGGCGCCGCCGGCGCCTCTCGGCTTCGCGGCGCTCCCGCGCCTGCGCTCGGGCGAGCTCCTGGCGCTCGCGCTTGGTCAGGCCGCTTCTCGCACTGTTCCCGGACATCGCCGACGACGCTACGGGCGCAGGCTTCGGCGCGCCGTGGAGTGCGCCCGCCGGATCCTGGGACGGAGTGCGGGTCCTCTCAGGGATCAGGCGAAGAGGCCGGAGCCGAGGAAGTCGGTCTCGTCGCGAGCACCGGGCGGCACCGCGAACACGGCCGAGCCGACGTGCTTCACGTACTCGTTCAGCGCGTCCGTCGCGAGGTTCCGCTGCACGGTGACGAACTGCTCCGGGGAGCGCTGGAACGAGAGGAAGAACAGCCCCGCGTTCAGGCGTCCGAGCTCGTCGTTGCCGTCGACGAAGTTGTAGCCGCGCCGCAGGAGCCGCACTCCGTTGTTCACGCTCGGGTGCGCGAGGCGCACGTGCGACTCCTGATCGATCAGCGGGGCACCGGTGGCGCCGGCCGCTGCGAAGTCGGGCTCGGTGGACTCCGTGCCGCCCGAGAGCGGGGCTCCGGACCCCTTGCTGCGGCCGATGACCCGCTCCTGCTCGCCCAGCTGGCTGCGGTCCCACGTCTCGATGATCATCCGGATCTTCCGCGCGACCAGGTAGCTGCCGCCGACCATCCACGCGGGGCCGTCGGAGGAGGGGACCCAGACGTGCTCCTGGACGGCGTCGGCCTCCTCGGACTTCACGTTCGCCGTGCCGTCCTTGAAGCCGAAGAGGTTGCGCGGAGTCGCCTGGGCGGTGGACGTCGAGGAGGTGCGGCCGAAGCCGAGCTGAGACCAGCGGAGCGAGGCCCGGCCGAACGCGATCCGGCTCAGGTTGCGGATGGCGTGCACGGCGACCTGCGGATCGTCGGCGCAGGCCTGGATGCACAGGTCGCCGCCGCCGGCCGAGGGGACGAGCGCGTCGCCGCGGAAGCGGGGCAGGGCCTGCAGCTCAGGAGGCCGGCGGTCGGCGAGGCCGAAGCGGTCGGCGCCGGACTCGTCCGTGAAGAGGGTGGGTCCGAAGCCGACCGTGACGGTGAGGGACGCGGCGTCGAGCCCGAGCGCCTCTCCGGTGTCCTCCGGGGGAGCCGTGTCCGGCCCGTCCACCGCGCCGTTCTCGCCGACCTCGAGGCCCTGGGTCATCCGGGAGGCGGCGAGCGTCCAGTCCTTCAGGAGCTCGACGAGGTCCTCGCGCGTGGTGCCCGCGGCGAGGTCGAACGCGGCGAAGTGCAGCCGGTCCTGCGCGGCGGTGGTGATGCCCGCCTGGTTCGCGCCGAAGAACGGCACGGTGCGCGGGTCGGAGGAGGCCGTCGCGCTCGCGGACGATGTGACGGCCACCGTGCCGCCCACTCCGGCGGCCAGCCCGGCCGTCCCCGCCGAGACGAGGCCGAGCAGCCCGCGCCGCGAGAGGCGGCGGGGTTCGTCGGCGGGCTGCTCGGACTCCGTCGGCCGGGCTCCCTCGTGCTGCTCGGCGTCCACTATGCGGTCGGCTCCTCGACGCCCAGCACCGTGTGGGTCAGCTGCGAGAGCGGCTCGGAGAGAGCGTTGACCGCGTCCGAGAGCTCCTTCTTCTGCTCCGCGGTGAGAGTGGAGTACGCGGCGAAGCCGGAGTCGATCGAGCCGTACTGCGCGAGCAGAGCGTCGAGCTCGGAGAACCGCTGCGTGATCCGTCCGGTGAGGTCGGCGCCCTCGTCGCCGCTGGCGGTCGCGATCGGCTCGACGTTGCCGAACGCCACCTCCGCGCCCTGGACGTTCGCGGCGAAGTCGGTGAGGTCGGTGCTCGACCACCAGTCCTCCTCGCCCGTGATCTTGCCGGCCGCGACCTCGTCGAGCAGGCCGATGGCGCCGTTCGAGATGTCGCCCACCGACACGGTGAAGCCGGGCGCGTTCACGAGGTCGGCCAGGCTCTGCACGTCGTCGACGAGGCCCTGGCCGAACTGCGCGCGCTGCTCGGGGGTGGAGGGCGCCCAGTCGAGGAGCGCGCTCGTGCCGTCGGAGTTGAGCGCACCCTCCGCGGGGGCCCACAGGTCCTTCTCGATGCGGTGGAAGCCGGTCCAGTCCAGGCCCTCGGCGACGGCGTCGACCTCGCGGTAGTCGATGCGCGGGTCGAGGTCGCCGAACGCCTCCGCGGTCGGCTCGATCCGCTCGTAGAAGACGCGGGTCGACGCGAAGAGGCCGCGCGCCTTCTCGTCGTCGCCGGCTTCGTAGGCCTGCGCGAACTCGGCCACCGCGGGGAGCAGCTCGCCCACCTGCGACTTCACGTACGCCACGTAGTTGGTGACCGCCGCCTCCGTCGCCGCCTTCTCGTCCGCCGACTGAGCGGTGGCCTCACCGGTCACGGTGAACTCGCTCAGCCCGACCGGGGCGCCGACCTGCTGGAACTTGCAGGCGGTGTAGTAGGTGCCCGGCTCGAGCTGAGCGACGTAGGAGACGCTCTGGCCCGGGGTCACGTTCTCCTTCTCGCCCACGATCCGCAGCTTGTCCTCGGCCAGGATCTCGAACTCGTTGACGTCCGAGCCGCCGTTGGTCAGTGAGAACGTCACCGCTCCCGCCTCGGCGGTCGCCGTCGACACCTCGCAGGCGTCGTCCCTCATCGCGACGTCGAGCGCGACGGAGGAGGAGGACGCGGGGGTGTTCGGCACGCAGCCCGTGAGGATCAGCGCCAGGGCGCCGGCGCCGGCGAGGCCGAGGGTGACGCGGGGGAGGGTGGGACGAGCGCGCGAGGACATGCTTCTCCTGGATCGGGGCGAGTGCGCCGGCGGTGCCGGAGCGGGTCAGACGGAGGTGGGAGCGGGAGCGGCGACCGGGGCCGCGCTGCCCCGTCGCGGACCGCGCAGGCGGACCTGGCGGACGAACAGGGCACCGACGACGACGAGGTAGAGCAGCCAGGCGGCGAACTGCAGAGCGGTCGGCTCGGGCGTGTAGTTGAAGAGGCCGCCGACCACGGCGGTCACGGGCGGCGGAAGGATCGGGCCGAGCGAGAACAGCGGGGTGCCCCAGCCGGGCAGGAGCGACGCCTCCTGCAGGTCGCCGACGCCGTAGGAGAGTACGCCGGCCGCGACGAGGATGAGGAAGCCGCCCGTCCAGGTGAAGAAGCGCCCGAGGTCGATCCGGACGAAGCCCCGGAAGATCAGGTACGCGATGACGACCGAGCTGAGGATGCCCAGCAGCGCGCCGACCGTGCCGACCCACGCACTGGATCCCGATCCCGCACTGCTCGAGGACACGCTCGCCCAGACGAAGAGGGCCGTCTCGATGCCCTCGCGCCCGACGCTGATGAAGCCGAGGACCACGATGCCGAGGGCCGACCCCGCCACGGCGCCGTCGAGCCGGGACTCGAGGTCGCCCTTGAGGCTGCGGGCGTTCGCGCCCATCCAGAAGATCATCCAGGTGACCAGCCCGACCGCGAGGATCGAGAGGCCGCCGCCGATGAGCTCCTGGGCCTGGAACGACAGGGTCGAGGGGCCCCAGGTGAGGATCGCACCGGTGACGAGCGAGATCGCGATCGCGGCGGCGATACCGGTCCAGAGCCGCGGCAGCACGTCGCGCCGGCCGAGCTTGGTCAGGTAGGCCACGAGGATGCCGACGACGAGGCCGGCTTCGAGGCCTTCGCGGAGGCCGATGAGGTAGTTTGCGAGCACGCGTGTTCTCTTGGTCGATGGTGGACGAGGAGGGGGCGACTCCCGCCCCGAGTCGATCCGGTCGGCGGGGCTCCGTTGTTCGGTAAGCCTTGCCTAACCCGGCTCGACTGTAGTCCGCTGCCCGGTCGCTGTCCAGAAGCGCCCGCAGCGGAGGCCGCGCAGGACGAGAGGCGGAGAGTGGACGCGGGCCGGGACGCAGCAGCGGAGCGGGTGGTGGCGGTGCACGCCCACCCCGACGACGAGACGATCACCATGGGCGGGACCCTGGCGCGGCTGGTGGCGCAGGGCGCCTCCGTCACCGTCGTCACCGCCACGCGGGGGGAGTGCGGCGAGGTCATCCCCGAGGACCTCGCTCCGCTCGAGGGCTCGGCCGAGCTGGCCGCGCACCGGACGACCGAGCTCGTCGTCGCCCTGACGGCCCTCGGCGTCGCCGACCACCGCTTCCTCGGCGAGGCGGGTGCCCGCGCACCCGGCCTCGCTCCGCGCGTCTACCGGGACTCCGGCATGCAGTGGGGGCCCGGCCGCGTCCCGGTGCCGCTCGAGCCGGTGCATCCCGCGTCCTTCACCGCCGCGCCCGAGGACGAGGAGGTGGCGGATCTCGTCGCCGTCCTCCGGCAGGTCGACGCGGGCGTCGTGCTGTCCTACGACGCGGGCGGCGGCTACGGCCACCCGGACCACGTCCGCACCGCCCGGGTCGCCGAGCGCGCCGCCGAGCTGCTGGGCCTGCGCTTCCTCGCCGTCCTCCCCGACGCGGCCCCGCCCCTCCCCGGGGACGTCGTGATCGAGCTGTCCGCCGAGGACCACGCCCGCAAGCGCGCGGCCCTCGAGGCGCACGCGACGCAGCTGGTGGTCGACGGCGACGAGGCCCGCCTCTCGAGCGGTCCGCCGTTCCCCATCGGCCGCATCGAGCGCTTCCGCCCGGTCGCGCAGGCGGGGCGTCCGGCGCCGCTGCCGGAGGAGCGTCCGACGCTGGGATCGCGGGTGCTGTCGGGCGTCGCCGGAGTCCTGGTCGGCGCGGTGGTCGGAGCGATAACGACCGTCGCCCATCAGAGCACCGTGTCGGTCGGCGGTGTCGTCCTCCCGGTCGGCCTCGCCGCCTCCCTCGCCGGCGTGCTGCTGCTCCTGCTCGGGCTGCGCCTCGTGCTCATCGACCGGTTCGTCGCGTTCTGCACCGCGATGGGCCTGCTCGGGATGATCGGGCTGCTCGCCCTGCGCAGCACGGGCGGATCCGTCCTCGTCCCGGCGAACGGCCTCGGCGTGGCCTGGACCTTCCTCCCCGCCCTCATCGCCCTCGTCGTGATCGCCTGGCCGCGGCTGCGGGCGGCCGCTCCCGCCGCCGCCCCGCGGCCGGCGGACGCCGACGCCCCGTCGGCCCCCGTACGATAGACACACTGTTCGAAGGGACCTGGAGCACCGTGACCTACGTGATCGCACTTCCGTGCGTCGATGTCAAAGACCGCGCCTGCATCGACGAGTGCCCGGTCGACTGCATCTACGAAGGCGAGCGCTCGCTCTACATCCACCCGGACGAGTGCGTCGACTGCGGTGCCTGCGAGCCGGTCTGCCCCGTCGAGGCGATCTACTACGAGGACGACCTCCCCGAGGAGTGGTCCGACTACTACAAGGCCAACGTCGAGTTCTTCGACGAGATCGGCTCCCCGGGCGGAGCCGCCAAGGTCGGCGTGATCGCGAAGGACCACCCGGTCATCGCGGCGTTGCCTCCGCAGAGCCACTGAGGCCGCTCCCATGGCTCTCGGCGCGCTGCCCGACTACCCCTGGGACCTGATGGCGCCCTTCGCCCGCACGGCGGCGGAGCACCCCGGCGGGATCGTCGACCTGTCGATCGGCTCGCCGGTGGACCCGACGCCCGCCCCGATCCGCGACGCGCTCGCCCGCGCGACGGACTCGCACGCGTACCCCACGACCGTGGGCACCCCCGCTCTGCGCGAGGCGATCGCCGCCTGGTACGCGCGGCGGCGCGGAGTCGAGGGCCTCGGGATCGACGAGGTCCTGCCGACGATCGGCTCCAAGGAGCTCGTCGCCTGGCTGCCCTTCCTCCTCGGACTCGGGGAGGGGGACGTGGTCGTGCATCCGCGCGCCGCCTACCCGACGTACGCGATGGGCGCGGCGATCGCCGGCGCCGAGGCGCTCGCCTCCGACGACCCGGCCGAGTGGCCCGCGACGACCCGCCTGGTCTGGCTCAACTCTCCCGGCAACCCCGATGGCGCCGTGCTCGACGTGCCCGCCCTGCAGCGCGCCGTCGCGCGTGCCCGTGAGCTGGGCGCTGTGATCGCGGGGGACGAGTGCTACGCCGAGCTCGGCTGGGACGGCCGCTGGGCCGACGAGCCGATCCCGAGCGTCCTCGACCCGCGCGTGGTGGGGGAGGACCGCACCGGGGTCCTCGGCGTCTACTCGCTGAGCAAGCAGTCGAACCTCGCCGGCTACCGCGCCGCCTTCGTCGCCGGGGACCCGGCCCTGATCGCGCGCCTGGTGACCGTCCGCAAGCACGCGGGCATGATCGTGCCCGGTCCGCTGCAGGAGGCGATGATCGTCGCCCTCGCCGACGACGAGCACGTCGCCGCCCAGAAGGAGCGCTACCGCTCCCGCCGCGACCGCCTCCGGCCCGCCCTCGAGTCCGCGGGATTCCGGATCGACCGCAGCGAGGCCGGCCTCTACCTGTGGGCGACCGAGGGCCGCGCGGCCTGGGAGTCCATCGACCGGCTCGCCCGCCTCGGCGTCCTCGCGGGCCCCGGCGTCTTCTACGGGGAGGGCTTCCCCGAGCACGTGCGCCTCTCGCTGACGGCCTCCGACGAGCGGATCGACGCGGCCGTCGAGCGCCTGTCCGGCGGCCTCTGAGGCGCTCGACCCGGCCGATCCTGGCGGGTTCCGACAAGGACCCGGCCCCAGCGCTGGGCGATGTCACAGTGCCCCCGCTTTGCCCATAGGCTGTATGTGGTTCGGTCGACGGCGCCTCGCGAGGCCCCGGCTGCACCACGATCCAGACCCGGCGCCGCCCGCTCCGCGCGAGCGCTCCCGGGGTGCGACCGCGACGACCTGGGAGGCGTTGTGACCGAATCCGGCACGCAGAGCGACGGAACCGCGACGGTGGGCTCCACGGAGCCCGCGACCGGGAGCGCCACGACGCCGCCTCCCGCGCCGGCGGAGCAGGAGCTCCCCGAGAAGGTCACGCTCACCTTCGGCGACCGCACCGCGGACTTCCCGGTCCTGCGCAGCGTCGACGGCTCCTCGAGCATCGACTTCTCGACCCTGTCGAAGCAGACCGGCTTCATGTCGCTCGACTACGGCTTCGTGAACACGGCGGCGACCAAGTCGCAGATCACCTACATCGACGGCGACCAGGGGATCCTCCGCTACCGCGGCTACCCGATCGAGGAGGTGGCCACCAACGCGACCTACCTCGAGGTGGCCTGGCTCCTCATCTACGGCGAGCTGCCGACGGCCGACGAGCTCGCGGGCTTCGACGAGCGCATCCGCCGCCACACGCTCCTCCACGAGGACCTCAAGCGCTTCTTCGACGCGCTCCCGCACAGCGCGCACCCCATGTCGGTGCTCTCGGCCGGGGTCTCGGCCCTGTCGACGTACTACGAGGACAGTTCCAACCCGAAGGATCCGGAGGCGGTGGAGCTCACCACGATCCGCCTCCTGGCGAAGCTGCCCGTGATGGCGGCGTACGCCCACAAGAAGGCGATCGGCCAGGCGTTCCTCTACCCGGACAACTCGCTGAGCTTCGTCGACAACTTCCTCCGTCTCAACTTCGGAACGATGGCCGAGCAGTACCAGGTCGACCCGGTGCTCTCGAAGGCGCTCGACCGCCTCCTGATCCTCCACGAGGACCACGAGCAGAACGCGTCGACGTCGACCGTCCGCCTCGTCGGCTCCACCGAGGCGAACCTCTACGCCTCCGTCTCGGCCGGCATCAACGCCCTGTTCGGCCCTCTGCACGGCGGAGCGAACGAGGCGGTGCTCACCATGCTCGGCCGGATCCGCGAGTCGGGCGAGAGCGTGTCGACGTTCGTCGAGCGGGTGAAGAACAAGGAGGAGGGCGTGCGCCTGATGGGCTTCGGCCACCGGGTGTACAAGAACTACGACCCGCGCGCGAAGCTGGTCAAGGAGAGCGCCTCCGAGGTCCTGCAGGCCCTCGGCGTGAAGGACCCGCTGCTCGACATCGCGATGGAGCTCGAGGCCCTCGCTCTCGAGGACGACTACTTCAAGGAGCGGCGCCTCTACCCGAACGTCGACTTCTACACGGGCGTCATCTACAAGGCGATGGGCTTCCCGACCCGGATGTTCACCGTGCTCTTCGCGATCGGCCGCCTGCCCGGCTGGATCGCCCACTGGCGCGAGATGAACACCGACAAGCAGACCAAGATCGGCCGCCCGCAGCAGCTCTACATGGGGTCACCCGAGCGCCACTGGCCGACCGACCGCTGACCGGTCCCCGAGAGCCCGTCCCCGCCGGGGGCGGGCTCTCGCCGTGCGGCGCACCCGCCTCTCGTCGGCCGTCCGAGGCTCGAACCGCTTCTTCGAGGCGGGACGCAGAGCGGCGTGGTCGCCGCGGACTCGATCAGCACGGTTCGTCCCGGGGTGCCGCCTGCTGGGCCCGGCGGCGCGGGACGCCCGTCCTCAGGCGTGCAGGGCGGCGTTCAGCTCGATGCCGGCGCCGGTGCGGGGGAGGACCTCGACAGCTCCGGTGAGTGAGTTGCGGCGGAAGAGCAGGTTCGGCACGCCCGAGAGCTGCACGGCCTTCACGGTCTGCGGGGCGCCGTCGGCGCGCGGCGCTCCGCCGACCACGACGACCTTGGTGCCGGCGGTCACGTAGAGGCCGGCCTCGACGACGGTGTCGTCGCCGAGGGAGATGCCGATGCCCGAGTTCGCACCCAGCAGCGCCCGCGCGCCGATCGAGACGCGCTGCACTCCTCCGCCCGAGAGGGTGCCCATGATGGAGGCGCCGCCGCCGATGTCCGAGCCGTCGCCGACCACGACGCCCTGCGAGATGCGCCCCTCGACCATCGAGCTGCCGAGAGTCCCGGCGTTGAAGTTGACGAAGCCCTCGTGCATCACCGTCGTGCCGGGTGCCAGGTGCGCGCCGAGGCGGACGCGCGAGGTGTCCGCGATGCGCACCTTCGCGGGGGTGACGTAGTCGGTCAGCCGCGGGAACTTGTCGATGCCGGTGGCCTGGATGCCGTGGCGCCGGAGCGAGGGCCGCAGGCGGGTGAACGACTCCGGCGAGACCGGACCGGCGTTCGTCCACACCACGTTCGGCAGGTGGGCGAAGACGCCGTCGAGGTTCACCTCGTTCGGGCGGACCAGGAGGTGCGAGAGCAGGTGCAGCCGCAGGTAGGCGTCGGACGTGGAGGCGGGCGGCGCCTGCACGTCGATCTGCAGCGTGACCACGTCGATGCGGACCTCGCGGCGCGGATCCTCGCCGGCCTGCTCCTCGAACTCCGCCGGCACGATCCAGGGGTCGCGGCCGGCCGGGATGGTGCCGAGGCGCGGCTCCGGGAACCAGGTGTCGAGGACGGTGCCGTCGGCGGCCACGGTGGCGAGCCCGTATCCCCAGGCGGAGGCGGGCGCGGAGGAGTCTGCGGAGTGCTCGAGGGTCATGCCGATCAGGGTAGCGCGGAGCGTCCGGCCGCTACCCTGGGGCGCATGGCCGATCCGACCACCGCCCCTCCGCTCGATCTGCGCACCGATCCGGTCGCCCTGACGCGGATCCTCTGCGACATCCCGTCCGTCTCGGGCGACGAGCTCGAGATTGCGGACGCGGTGCAGTGGGCGCTCGAGCAGTACGACCACCTCGAGGTCATCCGCGACGGCCACACCGTCGTGGCGCGGACGAACCTCGGCCTCGCCCAGCGCGTCGTGATCGCCGGGCACCTCGACACGGTGCCGGTCAACGGCAACCTGCCCGTCGTCGCCGAGACGATCGACGGCGTCGAGCACCTGGTCGGCCGCGGGACCGTCGACATGAAGGCCGGAGTGGCGGTGCAGCTCGTCCTCGCCGCCGAGCTCTCCGATCCGGCCGTCGACATCACCTGGATGTGGTACGACAACGAGGAGGTCGCAGCGGACCTCAACGGCCTCGGCCGCCTCTCCCGGCACCGCCCCGACCTCTTCTCCGCCGACTTCGCGGTGCTCGGCGAGCCGACGAGCGGAGCAGTGGAGGGCGGCTGCAACGGGACGCTCCGGGTCGACGTGGTCACCCGAGGAGTCCGCGCCCACTCCGCCCGCAGCTGGGTCGGCGAGAACGCGATCCACGCGGCCGCGCCGATCCTCGACCGCCTCGCCGCCTACGTACCGCGCGAGGTCGAGGTCGAGGGGCTCGTGTACCGCGAGGGCGTCAACGCCGTGCGCGTCACCGGCGGGGTCGCGGGCAACGTGATCCCGGACCTCTGCACGGTGCAGGTCAACTACCGCTTCGCCCCCGACCGGTCCGGGGAGGAGGCGCTCGCCCACCTCGAGGAGCTCTTCGAGGGGTTCGAGGTGACGGTGGACGATCTGGCCGAGGGCGCCCGCCCGGGGCTGGACGCACCTCTGGCCCAGGCCTTCCTCTCCGCCGTCGGAGCCGAGGCGAAGCCCAAGTACGGCTGGACCGACGTCGCGCGGTTCTCCGCCATGGGCATCCCGGCTGTCAACTACGGACCGGGCGACCCGCTCCGGGCCCACGCCGACGACGAGCGTGTGGCGGTGCACGAGATCACCGAGTGCACCGAGGGCCTCCGCCGCTGGCTGACCGCGTCCTCGTGAGCGCGAGCGCCACGGCCGTCCCCGTCCGCCTCCGCCTGCGCCTGGTCCCGTGGTGGGCGCGGGTCCTCCTGGTGTACATCGCGACCCGCGTGGTCACGACGGTGATCCTGCTGCAGTTCGCCGCGCACCAGCTCGCGAACCCGTGGACCGGACCCTCCCCGTCCTACTCGGCCTTCGCGTCGATGTGGGACGGCCGCTGGTACGAGATCATCGCGGCCACCGGGTACCCCGACTTCCTGCCGATCACGCAGGACGGCCACGTGGGGGAGAACGCCTGGGCCTTCATGCCGCTCTACCCGGGCGTCGTGAAGGCGCTGATGGCGCTCACCGGCCTCACCTGGGCTCCGGCCGCCGTGACCGTCTCCGTCCTGTGCGGAGCCGGAGCCTGCCTCGTCCTGTACCGCCTCTTCCGGCACTCCCTCGGCGAGTCGCAGTCGCTGACGGCGGTGCTGCTGTTCTGCGTGGCGCCGACCTCGCCGCTGATGCAGCTCGCCTACGCGGAGTCGATGGCGATGCTCCTGACCGCGGTCACGCTCCTCCTCCTGGTGCGGCGGCGCTGGCTCGCGGTCGTGCCCGTCGTGCTGCTGCTGGGCCTGACCCGGCCGAGCGGGCTCGCCTTCGCCGCCGCGCTCGGCCTGTACGTCGTCTACCGATTCGTCCGGCGCCGCACGGAGCCGTTCCCGCGGTCGGAGTGGCTGCCGGCCGTGGGCCTGACGGCGTGGGGGCTCGTGGTCGGCTTCCTCTGGCCCGCCGTGGCGTGGGCCGTCACCGGGTCGATGACCGCGTACACCGACACCGAGCTGGCGTGGCGTGCGGTCTACATCGGCTACCAGGAGCTGCTCCCGCTGACCCCGTGGTTCCAGGGCGGCGCCTGGTGGGGCTCGTGGTGGTTCGGTGCTCCGGCCGTCGGCGTCGTGCTGGTGGTGCTCCTGCTGGCGGCGTTCGTCGGGATCCTCGCCGCACCGTGGACACGGCGGCTCGATCTCTTCAGCCGGGCCTGGGTCGCCGGGTACGGCGTCTACCTGCTGGCGTTCTTCTTCCCGCAGTCGAGCACCTTCCGGCTGCTGGGCCCGATGTTCCCGCTCGTCGGAGCGCTGGCGGTGCCGCGCTCGCCGGTCTTCCGCGGCGCGCTTGTCCTGCTCGGGATCGGCGGCCAGATCGTCTGGATCTCGATCTGCTGGGCCGTCGCCGGATCGGACTGGACCCCGCCGTGATCGTGCCGCGCGCCCGCCCGGCGCGGTGCTCCTCCGGGGACTCCCGACTCCCGCACGGGTATGCTCGTCGGAATGTCTCCCCTCACGCCAGCCGGTGAGCCGCGACACGCGTCGCCCCTCCTCCGGCCGACCCGCCGGCGAGCCGCGGCGACACCCGCCCGCTCCCCGCTGACGACCGCCTCCGCCTCCTCGACGGACCGCGGGCCTCTCGCGTGAGCGCCACCGCGATCGCGCCGGAGACGGAGGATGCCTCTCCGTCCCGCTCCCGCTGGGGTCTGCTCCGGAGGATCCCGTGGTGGATCCAGGTGCTCCTGGTCTTCGCCGTGTCCCGCGTCGTCACGACCGTGATCATGCTCCGTGTCGGCGCCGTGCGTCAGGGCGTCGAGTGGACGGGACTCCGCGACACCTACGTCCGGTTCGCGACGACGTGGGACGGCGGCTGGTACGAGCGGATCGGGATGACGGGGTACCCGTCGGTGCTGCCGCTCTCGCCGTCCGGAGCCGTGGAGCAGAACCCCTGGGCGTTCATGCCCGTCTACCCGTTCACCGTCCGCGGCCTGATGAACATCACCGGGCTCGACTGGGCGAACGCGGCGGTGCTCGTCGCCCTGGTCTGCAGTGCAGCGGCGTGCCTGGTGATCTACCGGCTGTTCCGCGTCTCGCTCAGCGAGGGCCAGGCGCTGATGGGGATCGTCTTCTTCTGCGTCGCTCCGACGTCCCCGATCCTGCAGATCGGCTACGCGGAGTCCGGCGGCATCCTCCTGACGGCCGTGCTGCTCCTCCTGCTGGTGCGTCGCAAGTGGATCTGGACGTTCCCCGTCGTGCTGGTCGTGGGGCTCCTGCGCCCGAGCGGCCTCGCGATCGCGGCGATGACGGGCCTCTACTTCCTCTACCGCGTCTGGCGCCACGTGCGCGGCACCGAGCCGTTCGCCCGCCGGGAGTTCGCCTTCACGGTCTCCCTCACGGTCTGGTCCCTCGCGGTGGGCTTCGCCTGGCTGCTCATCGCCTGGGCCGTGACCGGCTCCTTCACCGCCTACACCGACACCGAGCTCGCCTGGCGCAGCGTCTTCATCGGCGAGGGCGAGCTCATCCCCTTCACCTCCTGGTTCGCCGGTGGAGGCTGGTGGGGAGGCCTCTGGTTCGGCTCGCCGATCACGGGCATGGGCATCACTGTCGTGGTGGTGCTCGGATTCCTGGCGATCCTGTTCTCGCGGGCCACGCGCAGCCTCGACGTCTTCTCGCGGCTCTGGGTCGGCGGCTACGCGATCTACCTCTTCGCGTTCTTCTACCCGCAGTCGAGCACGTTCCGCATCCTGATGCCGATGTTCCCGCTGGCCGGGGCGCTCGCGGTGCCGCGGTCGACCCTCCTGAGGGTGTTCGTGGTGGCCGCATCGATCGTCGGGCAGATCGTCTGGGTGCTGCTGTGCTGGGTGTTCACCCCGGGCGACTGGTCCCCGCCGTGATCGGCTGACGCCCGACTTCCGGGCGCGGTTCGGAACACCCCCGCGGATGCACGATAATAGGGGGATACGTCACGAAAGGGGAACTCTATGGCGGCCATGAAGCCGAGGACCGGAGACGGACCGATGGAGGCTGTTAAGGAGGGCCGACTCATCGTCGTGCGCGTTCCGCTCGAAGGAGGCGGACGCCTCGTCGTCTCGGTCAACGATGCAGAGGCGAAAGAGCTGCACGACGCGCTCGCGTCGGTGGTGTCTCCCGCCTGATCCGCACCGTCGTGAACGCCCGTCGCACACCGTGCGGCGGGCGTTCCGTCTTTCCTCGGTCGGCCGCGCTCGTCAGGCGCGGCGCTTGTTGGCCTGCAGCAGGCCGTCGCCGATCGGCGAGAGCACGCTGACCACGGCGGGGGAGGCGCAGACCTCGGCCACCAGCGTGCGGAACGCCGTCGCGATCTCGTCGCGCTGCGCGGGGTTGGCCACGCGTCCGCGCCAGAGCGCGTGGGGGACGAGGACCGTCCCGCCCGGACGGACGAGCCGCAGCGCGTGCTCGACGTTCTCGATGACCTGCAGCGGATCGCCGTCGACGAAGACGATGTCGTAGGAGTTCTCGTTCATCCGGGGCAGCACCTCGAGGGCGCGGCCCGGGATGAGCCGCAGCCGGTTGGGCGAGATGCCCGCCTCGTGGAACTGGGCGCGCGCGTGCTGCTGGTGCACGGCCTCGGAGTCGATCGAGGTGAGCATCGCCTCGGGGGCGCCGTCGAGCAGCCACAGGCCGCTCACTCCGGTGCCGGTGCCGATCTCGATGATGGAGGTCGCGCGCGCCGCGGCGGCGACCAGCGCGGCCTGCGCTCCGATCGAGGGGGAGACGGCGTCGATGCCCAGCTCGACCGAGAGCCGGCGGGCCGAGGCGATGGCCTCCGACTCGACGACCGCGTCCTCGGCGTACTTCCAGTTGGCATCCTTGTCGGACACGGGGGCGCTCCTCTGATCGGTGCACCGAGCGGATCGCGCCCGGGCATCGTCAGGGTACGGTGGCGCGCGGGCTCCGCGAGGGAGGCGCGGCGGGTTAGTGTTGTCCTCGTGTTCGGTCTGACGTTCGACAAGCTCCTCATCATCGGGGTCATCGCTGTCTTCGTGCTGGGTCCCGACCGCCTCCCGCACTACGCCGCCCAGCTCGGGCAGCTCGTGCGCAAGGTGCGCGGATTCGCCACGCAGGCCCGGGAGCGCGTCAAGGACGAGATGGGCGACGAGTTCAACGACGTCGACTGGAAGAAGCTCGACCCGCGCCAGTACGATCCCCGCCGCATCATCCGCGACGCCCTGCTCGAGGACGATCCGGCCCCCACCGTGAAGCCGCCCACCGCTGTCGCCGCTCCGGTCGTGCCGGGCGGCACCGGCTCCGCGCAGGACAGCTACTACACGACGATGCAGCGCTCCGTCTCGTCCGGCACGCTCTCGAGCGTCGCGCCGCCGCCGATCGACTCCGAGGCCACCTGAGCCCTGCTCCGCGAGGAGCGTCGGGCGGGCGTCTCGACCGACGCCGCCCGCACGAAGCCGCGCGGAGGCGTCAGCCGACGGCGAGCGGAAGACGACGGCCGGTCAGTCCCCGCGGCCGCGCGGCGAGCGTCGCCGCCAGGGCGTCGATCGCCCGGGCGGCAGGATCCTCCGGATCGCCGACGACGACGGGCACGCCCTCGTCGCCCCCCGCCCGCAGCGCGACGGAGATCGGCAGCGACGCGAGTAGCGGCACCTCGTCGCCCGTCGCAGTGAGCCGACGCGCGACCTCGGCCCCGCCTCCGCTGCCGAAGAGCTCCAGCACCGAGCCGTCGGGCTGCGGAAGCCCCGACATGTTCTCGACCACTCCGACGATGCGCTGGCCCGATTGGCGGGCGAGCGCGCCGCTGCGCTCGGCCACGTCGGCGGCCGCCGGCTGCGGGGTGGTGACGATGAGGACCTCCGCATGCGGGAGCAGCTGCCCGATGGAGATCGCCACATCCCCCGTGCCGGGAGGCAGGTCGAGCAGGAGCACGTCGAGGTCGCCGAAGTACACGTCGGTGAGGAACTGGGAGATCGTGCGGTGCAGCATGGGTCCGCGCCAGGAGACGGCCGCCCCCCGGGTGTCGCCCTCGAGGAACATCCCGATCGAGATGACCTTCACGCCGTGCGCCACCGGCGGCAGCATCAGTTCGCCGACGCGGGTGGGCCCCGCGACGCGCCCGTCGTGCATCAGGCCGAGCAGGCCGGGGATGGAGAAGCCGTGCACGTCGGCGTCCACGAGGCCGACCGCGAGACCCCGCTGAGCGAGGGCGACCGCGAGGTTGGCGGTGACGGTCGACTTGCCGACGCCGCCCTTGCCGCTGGTGACCGCGTACACGCGGGTGAGCGAGTCCGGGCCGAAGGGCATGCTCCGGCGGCCGCCCTGGAGGCGTTCGGTGAGGGCGGTGCGCTGCGCCGGCGTCATGACTCCGACCACGACGTCGACCGCCGTGACTCCGGGAGCCGAGGCCGCGGCCTCGCGCACGTCGCGCTCGATCGCGGAGGCGGCCGGGCAGCCGACGATGGTCAGCCGGATCGCGACGCGGACCGCTCCGTCGACGGCCGCCTCGACCGACTCGAGCATGTCGAGCTCGGTGATGGGCTTCCGGATCTCCGGATCGACGACCCGGGCCAGCGCCGTCCTGACGGCGGTCTCGATGGCGGCGACGTCAGGCATCGCGCCGCTCGGGCTCCTGCGCCCGATCCTTCTCGAGCTCCTCGAGCAGGCCGCGCAGCTCCGAGCGGATGAAGTCCTTGCTCGCCATGTCGCGGATCGCCAGGCGCAGGGCCACGACCTCGCGCGCGAGGTACTCGGTGTCCGCGAGGTTGCGCTCGGCCCGCTGCCGGTCCTGCTCGATCTGCACGCGGTCGCGGTCGTCCTGTCGGTTCTGCGCGAGCAGCAGGAGCGGCGCGGCGTAGGAGGCCTGCAGCGAGAGGATCAGCGTCAGCACCGTGAAGCCGAGGGCCTGAGAGTCGAAGCGAGCGTCCGCGGGCCCGTAGGTGTTGAACATCAGCCAGAAGACGCAGAAGATCGTCATCCCGACCAGGAACCACGGCGTGCCCATGCCGCGGGCGAACGACTCGGTCAGGCGGCCGAAGCGGTCGCTGCTCGGGCGGTTCCGCCGCGAGAGGACGCGGGTGCGCAAGCCCTTGGGAGCGTCCAGGCGCCGGTCCTGCTTGGTGTCCCTAGCCACGCGCGCCCCTCCGTCCCCGTCGTGTCCTGCCTGTCGCCGCGGGTGCCGGCGGCACGAGCGGGACGCCCTGCGTCGCCGTCGTCACCGGCCTCCTCGGTTCGTCGTCGTCGCCGTGGCTGCGCCAGTCGTCGGGGAGGAGGTAGTCGAGGACGTCGTCGATGGTCACGACGCCGACGAGGCGGTGGGACGCGTCGACGACGGGCACCGAGACGAGGTTGTAGCTGGCCAGGATCCGGGCGACCTCGGCCGCCGAGGTCTCGGGCGTGATCGGGTCCATGCTCTGGTCGAGCAGGGTGCCGAGGCGCTCGTGCGGCGGGTAGCGGAGCATCCGCTGGAAGTGCACCATGCCGAGGAAGCGGCCGGTCGGCGGCTCGTAGGGCGGCAGTGTGACGCAGACGGCGGCGCCGAGGGCCGGGGCGAGCTCGTGGCGGCGGATGAGGGCGAGACCCTCGGCGACGGTCGCCTCGGAGGAGACGATGATCGGCTCCGTGGTCATCAGACCGCCGGCGGACTCCGGGGCGTAGGTGAGGAGCATGCGGACGTCGTCGGCCTCCTCCGGCTCCATCAGCTCCAGGAGCGCCTCGCCGCGCTCCTCCGAGAGCTGGGCGATCAGGTCGGCCGCGTCGTCCGGCTGCATCTGGTCGAGGACGTCGGCTGCGCGGTCGTCGTCGAGCCGGCCGAGGATCTCGACCTGCTCGCTCTCGGGCATCTCCTCGAGCACGTCCGCGAGGCGGTCGTCCGAGAGCTCGCCGGCGACCTCGAGCATCCGCTGCTGCGGCAGGTCGAGGAGCGTGCTGGCGAGGTCGGCGGGCTTGAGCTCGGAGAGGCTGGCGACGTACTGCTCGGCGGACTGCGCCTCGGTCGAGACGCTCTCGCGGACCTCGCGCCAGCCGGCGAAGGCGGTCGCGCCCTTGGCGAAGGGGGAGGGGCTGGTCTTGGGCCGGCGGACGAAGAGCTGCGCGAGCTCCCACTCGCCGGGAGCGGCTTCCTCGATCGCGACGTCCTCGACGACCGCGTCACCGGAGCCGTCCACGAAGCTCACCCGGCGGCCGAGGAGCTCGGCGATGACGCGGACCTCGCCGCCCCGCTGCTCGAAGCGGCGCACGTTGATCAGCCCGGTGGTGATGATCTGGCCGCTGCCGATGCTGGTGACCCGGCCGATCGACACGAAGACCCGACGGCGCCCGGGGATCTCGACCACCAGGCCGACCACCCGCGGGGCGTCGTTCTGCCGGTAGACCAGGAGCACGTCGCGGACCTTGCCGACGCGATCGCCGGCCGGGTCGAAGACACTGCATCCGGCCAAGCGCGCGACGAAGACTCTGGCGGAACTCACGGCTACAAACCTAGTCCCGTGCAGCCGGGCGGACGCCGAGCGTTCCCGGCTCGCCCTCGGCCGGTTCTCCGAATCCGTTCAGAGACCTTCAAGTGGCCTGTGCGATTCTGTCCGGGTGACTCAGCAGACGCCGTTCAGCGGCCGAGGGCCGGCCTTCCCCACGATCCCGCGCGGGGAGATCCTCGCCACGTTCGACACGTACCAGGAGGCGCAGGCCGCCGTCGACGTGCTCGCCCGCGCCGACTTCCCGGTGCGCCAGCTCGCCATCATCGGCAACGAGCTCAAGAGCGTCGAGCGGGTGACCGGCAAGCTCACCTGGGGCCGCGTCGCCCTCGCCGGAGCGGCCTCCGGCGCCTGGCTCGGTGTCTTCCTGGGCCTCCTGCTCATCATCTTCTCGCCGACGACGGAGTTCTCCTTCCTCATCGCGGCGGTCCTCCTCGGCGCCGGCTTCGGGATGCTCTTCGGGCTCGCCTCCTACGCCGTGAACCGCCGCCGTCGCGACTTCACCTCGACCATGCAGGTGATCGCGACCAGCTACTCCGTGCTCGTGGACCCCGAGGTGGTCAACCGCGCGCGCAACCTGCTCGACGGCGGCACCTCCCCGGCGGAGGCGCCGCAGACGGCCTGGGCTCCGCCGCCCGCCGCGGTCGGCGACCCGCAGCCGCAGCCCGTCCGCCCCGAGGACGACCCGCGCTGACGATCCTCCACGAAAGCCCCCGGTCTGCCGGGGGCCTTATTCGTTCCCGGGGCGGGGCGGATCAGGCGGAGCCGACGGGCGGGAGGACGATGTCGACCGCGAGACCCCGGGGGGAGCGGTTGACCAGGGCGACCGTCCCGCCGGCCGAGAGCACGGTGGTGTGCACCAGGGCCAGCCCCAGACCGCTGCCGCCGGAGGCGAGGGTCCGGGAGTCGTCCGGGCGGGAGAAGCGGTCGAAGGCGACCGGGATGAAGGCGTCGGGCATCCCCGGTCCGTCGTCCGAGACGCCGAGCATCAGGCGCCCGTCCGACTGCGAGAGGGAGGCGACGATCATGCCGCCGCCGGTCATCGCCTGGATCGCGTTCCTCACGAGGTTGTCGATCACCCGGCCGAAGTCCTGGGACGCGACCGCGTAGAGCCGCGCCGGCTCGCGCTCGTCGATCTCGTAGTCGATCTCCACCCCCGACTCCGAGGCGAGCAGGCGGGTGCGGTCGACGGCGCCCACCAGCTCGTCGACGAGCTCGGCGAAGGGAGCGGTCGGGCGGACGGTGCGGCTCTCGATGCGCGAGATGTCGAGGAGGGCGGATGCGAGGCGCACGAGCCGGTCGACGCTCTTCTGCGCGTCGAGGATGACCCGGTCGACCGCGACCGGGTCGTCGACGCGGTGGTGGGCGATCTCGAGCTGGGCGGAGAGCGCGGCGAGGGGAGTGCGGAGCTCGTGGCTCGCATCCGACACCATCTGCTTCTCCCGGGCCAGCGACGCGGTCTGCTTGGTCAGGAACGCGTTCAGCGTCACCGCGAGCTCGTCGATCTCGTCGCGCGTGCCGACGACCGGGAGCTGGTCGCCCTGCCCGGGCTCGGCGGCGATCTGATCCGCGCGCGCCCGCATCCGGCGCACCGGGGCGAGGGCCGCGCCCGTCAGGATCCACGAGGCGAGCCCGAACGTGACGACGAGGAAGATCGCGGCGTAGACGAGCACGTGGGCGAAGTCGTCGAGGACGAGCTGCGACGCGGCCTGATCGCGGGCGGAGGCGACCTGCCAGACGCCGCGATCGCTCTCGATGGCCGTGAAGCGGACCAGGTAGCTGCCGTTCGCCGTCGTCACGTCGGCGTACCGGGGCGAGGTGTCGGCCGGCTCCTCCGCCAGAGCGCTGAGCACCTCGCCGCTCAGGCGCGAGGGCATGGTCGAGGTGCTGACGCTCCCGTCGGGCGCGAGAGCGAGGAACAGCTGGCCCGTCGACGAGCCCTGCGTGCGCGGGACGTTGCCCGCCGAGATGTCGCGGCGCACCTCGTCCTCGATCGACATCAGGATCGTCCGCTCGCTGCGGTCGACGATGCCGGTGACCAACTGGTAGAAGAGCAGCGCCGCGAGCGCGAAGAGGGCGGTCGCCACAGCGACCGTTCCCACGGTGATCCTCGCGCGGATCGAGAGCGCGCCGACCCGGCGGCGTGCCGTGCTCATCCGCGACACGGGCTACTCGACCGGGCGGAGGAAGTAGCCCTTGCCGCGGACGGTCACGATGCTGACGCCCGTGTCCTCGGTCGGGAGCTTCTTGCGCAGGTAGCTGACGTACTGGTCGACGATGTTGTTGTCGACGATCTCGCCGCCGCCCCAGATCTCGGAGAGGATCCGCTGGCGGGTCACGACGGAGCCGACGGGAGTGATGAGGAGCTTGAGGAGCTCGAGCTCCTTCGGGCTGACGTGGATGCGCGAGCCGTCGGCGGTGCGCCGGATGCTCGATCCGTCCACGGTGATGCGTCCGACGTCGATCGAGGTGGACATCAGCGACGGGCTGCGGCGCAGGAGGGCCCGGAGGCGCGCGTTGAGCTCGGTGAACGCGAACGGCTTGGTCAGGTAGTCGTCCGCTCCGGCGTCGAGGCCGAAGACGCGGTCCTCGATCGCGTCCCGCGCGGTCAGCAGCATGATCGGCGTGGGCCGGCCGAGCTCGCGGATCCGGCGGCAGATCTCGAAGCCCGACATCGCCGGCAGCATGACGTCCACGATGGCGGCCGAGAACTCGGCGTTGCTGAACGCGACGAGCGCGTCGATGCCGTTCGTGGTCAGCACGGCCTCGTAGCCGGCGTCTTCGAGGCCGCCGACGAGGGCCTCACCCATGGCTGGATCGTCTTCGACGACAAGGATCTTCACGCGCTCACCCTACGGCCCGGCTCCCAGGAGGACGCACTGGGCGGGCCGTGTGTCGATCGGATGCGGGATCGACCCATCCGATCGGCGCTGGGCGACGAATGAGGAGCAACAGACCGCTCGGGGGCGTGGCGGGAGAGGCGCGATCAGTGGCGCATTTCTACTCTTCTCTCCCCGTCGGCCCGATGATCCTGTTCGCGAAGTTCACCTCTACCGTCACCCGAAGGCGGCACAAAAATTCTCAATATTCTTTCCATCTGGGCGCGTCTCGCGCTGTCGGTCCTCCTGTGGATCGTCCTTCTTCCCGTCATGCTCGTCCTGCTGCCGTTCCGCACGGGCAGGAGCGCCTCGCTCCCCGCCCTGCGACCGGTGCCGGTTCCCGCACCGACGGTGGCGATCGACACCCGGAGCACCAGCGGCGCGTACTAGGCCTACTTCCCGGTCGTTCCGGGCTCGACGCCCCGCTCCCATGAGCTCCGGCGTCGTCCGCCCACCGATCCCCGACGCCCGAACAGCCGTGCCTCTCTCCGCCAGGAGGGGGCGCGGCTGTTCGTCGTTCCCCGGGTCGATCCCGACTGACCGACAGATGTCGATTTCGGCTCCTCTCGATCGCGAGCCGCGTCAAGCCCTTCGCAGAATCTCAGGGACTGGCAATACAGTGCTCGCACATAGTTCACCGAACGGAAGGAACACGGATGCTTCGCGCCACGCTCGACATCGCTGGGATCCAGCTCGATTCGACCACGGGATCCCCCGTGCGCCCCGACACCCCGGTCTCGGTGGTCGCGTCGGCGCCTCAGAGCCTGATCTCGCGGATGCTCGGACGCCGCCGCTGCGAAGCCTGCGGAGCGGCCTCGGCCCGTCGCCGCGACGGCTTCTGCTCGGCCGACTGCGCCGGCACCTTCCACCTCTATGAGTGAGCCCGACCGGCCGAGTGCCGGTGGTGAACGTTTCGAAGGCCCGTGATCGACGATCGCGGGCCTTCGTGCTGTCTCGGGAGTGTCGGAGCGCCGGGTGAGGAGCGCCACGGTCGGACTCGGTCGCCCACCGGGTGACGCCGCTCGGTCCGTGATGGAGGGGTGCGCCTCGAGGGGCGTCGAGCACCGGAGCTGAGCGCCCGTGTGCGAGGAAGGAGAGCGGAGGACCGCGGGTGTGCCCCCAGTAGGATTCGAACCTACGCCCCTGCCTCCGGAGGGCAGTGCTCTATCCCCTGAGCTATGGGGGCCAGGAGTGCCTGACCACATTAGCACCCGGGCGGGGCGGGCCCCGACGCCGGGAGCGGTCCTCGCGCATGCCACGATGGAGCCATGCTGCGCACCGTCTCCGCCTCGCTGGATCTGCGTCTGAACGGCCCGACCGACCTGATCTTCCTGGTGGCGGCGACGCCCACGGGCGACTCGTTCGAGGACTCCTTCACCGTCCGGCTCGACGGGCAGGACGTGCCGGTGCGGGAGTTCCCGGCGCGGCACGGCGCCCGCGTGCACCGCGTCGCGGGGAACGAGGGCGACCTGCGGGTCGAGTACCGGGCGCGGGTCGCCGGGCACGGCGCTCCGGACGAGCCGAGCGAGCTCGAGCTCGTCGAGTACCTGCGGCCGAGCCGGTACGCCGAGGCGGACGTGCTCGGCGGGATCGCCCGGCGCGAGTTCGGGCGGGCCCGGGGCTTCGAGGCGCTGACGGCCGTCGAGGAATGGGTGCACGGCCACCTGTCGTACGTCTACGGGTCGACGGTCGGCACCGGGGGAGCGGCGCAGGTCATCGAGAGCGGCCAGGGCGTGTGCCGGGACTTCGCGCACACGGTCGCCGGGCTGCTCCGCGCCCTCGACATCCCCGCCCGGGTGACGGCGGTCTACGCGCCGGGCCTCGAGCCGCGCGACTTCCACGCGGTCACGGAGGCCTGGGTCGGCGGCGCCTGGCACGTCGTGGACGCGACCCGGCTGGCTCCGCGCGGGTCGATGCTGCGCATCTCGTCCGGCCGGGACACGGCCGACACCGCGTTCCTCAGCAGCTACCTGACGGACCTGCGCCTGACCGGGATGAGCGTGGAGGCCGACTGCGACGCGGCGCTCGTCGACGACCACGTCTCGCCGGTGCGCCTGGGCTGACGCCGGGGCTCAGTCGGCGAGGACGCCGATCGCCGACCGCACGAGCGGCTCGGGGTCGCCCGGCTCGACGAAGGAGGCGCTGGACGCCTCGATCCAGTACTCGCCGACGAAGGCGTCCGCGACGCCCCGCCCCTCGGCCACCTGGTAGTAGCCCTCGATCTCCGGCGGCTTGCCGTAAGTGGGGACGGCCTTGCTGGTGGTGAAGAACTCGTTCTTGAGCGCCTCGATCACCGCGGGGTCGAGGTGGGCCACGGCCAGCTGCAGCTCGGCGCCCGAATCGTCGGACCATCCGCAGACCAGGCCATCGTACTGGGCGATCTCCTCGGAGACGGCGGTGGTCCCGATGCCGTCGTCCGGGGAGAATCCGCCCCACAGGCCCGCGAGCGCCGAGGCCGGGACCAGCTGCTCGCAGGCGAGGGGGATCGGCGTGCCGCTGACGGCGCCGCTCGCACTCGGCTCCGGGTCGGCCGCGGGGGAGCAGCCGGAGAGGGCCGCCGTGGCGAGGGCGACGAGGAGGAGGGCGGCGGGACGGCGCATGCGTCGCACCCTAGCAACGCCGCCCTGCCGAGCGGCCCCGCGGTGCAGGAGGGACGGGGGGCGCGGGCGCGGCGGCCGGTAGAATCGCTCCCCGTGACTCCCGAACAGCTCGCCGCCTCCCTGCACGCCCTCGTCCTCGACGCCGTGCAGCGACGGGGGAGCGATGCGGGCGTCGAGCTCTCGGACGTCGTGCTGGAGCGCCCGAAGAACCGCGACCACGGCGACTGGGCCTCGAACATCGCGATGAAGCTCGCGAAGCGGGTCGGCGCGAACCCGCGCGAGCTCGCCGCCGAGCTGGCCGAGGGGCTGGGCGCGGTCGAGGGCGTCGCCACGGTCGAGGTCGCCGGTCCCGGCTTCCTCAACGTCCGGCTCGAGGCCGCGGCCGCGGGTGCCCTGGCCGGCGCGATCGTCGAGGCGGGCGAGGCCTACGGCACCGGGTCCGCCTACGCCGGCGTCCGGATGAACCTCGAGTTCGTCTCCGCCAACCCCACCGGCCCCATCCACATCGGCGGGACGCGCTGGGCGGCGGTCGGCGACAGCCTGGCCCGGATGCTCCTCTCGCAGGGCGCCGAGGTGACCCGCGAGTACTACTTCAACGACCACGGCGCGCAGATCGACCGCTTCACGCGGAGCCTCCTCGCCGCCCACCGCGGCGAGCCGACCCCGGAGGACGGCTACGGCGGCGCCTACATCGGCGACATCGCCGAGCGCGTCGCGGCCGCCTACCCGGGCGACCTCGCCGTCCTGCCCGAGGAGGAGCTCGCCGAGACCTTCCGCTCGATCGGCGTCGAGCTGATGTTCGGCGAGATCAAGCAGAGCCTGCACGAGTTCGGCGTCGACTTCGACGTGTACTTCCACGAGAACTCCCTGCACGAGTCGCGCGCCGTCGACCGCGCGATCGAGCGCCTCCGCGAGCTCGGGCACATCTTCGAGGCGGACGGCGCCACCTGGCTGCGGACCACCTCGTTCGGCGACGACCGCGACCGCGTCATCATCAAGAGCGACGGGGAGGCGGCCTACATCGCGGGCGACCTCGCCTACTACCTCGACAAGCGCGAGCGCGGCTTCGATCGGGCGATCATCATGCTCGGCGCCGACCACCACGGCTACATCGGCCGGATGATGGCGATGTGCGCGGCGTTCGGCGACACCCCGGGCGTGAACCTCGAGATCCTGATCGGCCAGCTGGTCAACCTGCTCCGCGACGGCGAGGCGGTCCGGATGTCCAAGCGGGCGGGGACCGTCGTCACGATGGAGGACCTCACGGAGGCCGTCGGCGTGGACGCCGCGCGCTACTCGCTGGTGCGCTCCTCGGCCGACTCGACCCTCGACATCGACCTCGACCTGCTGACCAAGCGGAGCTACGACAACCCCGTCTACTACGTGCAGTACGCCCACGCGCGCACCCGCCAGGTCGCGGCGAAGGCCGCGGCGTCGGGCGTCCCCGTCGAGCCGTTCGCGCCCGAGACGCTGGTGCATCCGACCGAGTCGGCGCTGCTCGGCGGCCTGCAGGAGTTCCCGCGCATCGTGGCGCACGCCGCGGAGCTGCGCGAGCCGCACCGCGTCGCGCGGTACCTCGAGGAGGTCGCCGGCCTCTACCACCGCTGGTACGACAACTGCCGGGTCGTGCCGCAGGGCGAGGACCCGGTCGAGGCCGTGCACTCGACCCGGCTGCGCCTGAACGAGGCGACCGGGCAGGTGCTCCGCAACGGGCTCTCCCTGCTGGGCGTCACGGCCCCGGACCGGATGTGAGCGCGTCGGGGGCGGCGCCGCGGCGCCGGCGCGGGGGACGCGCGGCCGTGGTGGTCGTCGTCGTGCTGGTGCTGCTCGTGGTCGCGGCGGTGGTGGGCGACTCGCTCGCCCGCCGCGCCGTCGCGGACCGCGCCGCCGCGAGCCTCCGCGAGGCGCTCGCACTGCCCGCGGACCGGGCGGTGGACGTCGACGTCGCCGGCTGGGCCGTTCTCCCGCAGCTCGTCTCGGGGCGGCTGGACCGGCTCGACCTGCGCAGCTCGGACGTGACGTTCGGCGAGCTCGACGGCGACGTCGCCGCGACCCTGATCGGGGTGCCGGTGAGCGGCGTCGGAGCGGTCGAGTCCGGCAGCACGACGGTCGCGATCGACGCGGCCTCGGTCTCGCGGCTCGTCACCGAGCGCAGCACCGTACCTGTCGACGAGGTGACGCTGGACGCTCCGCTCGTGCGCGTGACCGCTTCCGTCGAGGTGCTGGGCCTCCGGCTCGGCGCGGGCGTGGGGATGGAGCTCGCCGCCGTGGACGGCGCCATCCGGCTGACCCCGGCCGAGGTCTCCGCCGCCGGTGCGACCTTCTCGGCGACCGACTTCCGCGACCGCTTCGGCGCCGTCTCCGGCGACCTGCTCGCTCCGTCGTCCGTGTGCATCGCGGACTCGGTGCCGCGCGGACTGACGCTGACCGGAGTCGAGGTCGCCGACGAGTCGCTGAACGCGAGCTTCGCGCTCTCTCCGACGTTCCTCAGCGACCCCGCGGAGCAGGAACCGGGCACGTGCGCCTGAGCCCGCGCGGCGCCGCCGCCCCGGACCGGTAGGATCGGAGCCCTGTGCCGGCGTCTTCCGCGGGCCGAACACTGACATCGCTGGCTTCAGGGGTCAATCCGGACCCGCTCGCCCCGCAGTGACGCTCCCACTCTCTTCTGTGAGGTCTCACCCGTGGACACCGTCGACGCCCGCGCCCGCGCCCCCCGGCATCCGCTCGCGCCTGAGTGGCTGCACACGCCCGCCGACCCGAACGCCCTGGCCGACGGCGTGTGGCCGGACAGCGCCGAGCGCGGCGAGGACGGCGGGATCCGGATCGCCGGAGTGCCCGTCGCCGAGCTGGTGCGCGAGCACGGCACTCCTCTCTACGTGGTGGACGAGGCCGACGCCCGCCGCCGGGCCGTCGAGATGCGCGAGGTCTTCGCCCGCGAGCTCGGCCGCATCGGCACCGGCGTCACGGTCTACTACGCGGGCAAGGCGTTCCTCTCGACCGAGGTCGCCCGCTGGATGCGCGACGAGGGCCTGAACCTCGACCTCTCCAGCGGCGGCGAGATGGCAGTGGCCCTCGCCGCCGGGATCGAGCCCGAGCGCTTCGGCCTCCACGGCAACAACAAGTCGCTCCGCGAGATCGACAGGGCCGTCGAGGTGGGCGCGGGCACGATCGTGCTCGACAGCCTCGTCGAGATCGAGCGCGTCGCAGCCGCGGCCGAGCGGCACGGCCGCGTGCAGGCGGTGCGCCTCCGGGTCAACAGCGGAGTGCACGCGCACACCCACGAGTTCCTCGCCACGGCGCACGAGGACCAGAAGTTCGGCCTCGCACTCGCCGACTGCCCGGCCGCGGTCGCCCGCATCCGCTCCTTCTCCTCCCTGCGGTTCCTCGGGCTGCACTGCCACATCGGATCCCAGATCTTCGGCTCCGCCGGGTTCGCGGAGTCGGCGTCGCGCCTGCTCGACGTCCACGCGGCACTGCTCGCGGACGGCCCCGTGCCGGAGCTCAACCTCGGCGGCGGCTTCGGCATCGCGTACACCAGTGCCGACGACCCGACCCCGATCGCCGAGATCGCGGCCGCCGTCGCCGACGCGGTCGCCGAGCAGTGCTCCGCCCGCGGCGTCCCGGTGCCGCACATCGCGATCGAGCCCGGCCGCTCGCTGATCGGGCCCGCCGGCGTCACCCTCTACGAGGTGGGCACCGTGAAGGACGTGACGGTCGGCTCCGAGGGCTCGACCGCGGTCCGCCGCTACGTCAGCGTCGACGGCGGCATGAGCGACAACGCCCGTCCGGCGCTCTACGGCGCCGACTACACGGCGCGGATCGCCGACCGCTCCTCCTCGGCCGAGCCCGCCCTCGTGCGGGTGGCCGGGAAGCACTGCGAGTCGGGCGACATCGTCGTCCACGACGACTTCCTGCCCGCGGACGTGCGGCCGGGCGACCTGCTCGCCGTCGCCGCGACCGGCGCCTACTGCTGGTCGCTCGCCAGCAACTACAACTACCTCGGGCGCCCCCCGGTGGTCGCCGTCCGCGACGGGCGCTCGCGCGTCCTCGTGCGCGGCGAGACCGAGGAGGACCTCCTCCGCCGCGACGCCGGCATCGAACGAAAGGCCACCTCCCGATGATCGAGTACCGCAGCCTCCGCGTCGCCCTGCTGGGCGCCGGGTCCGTCGGTGCCCAGGTGGCGCGCCTCTTGCTCGACCACGGCGACGAGCTCGCCCAGCGCGTGGGGGCGCCGCTGGAGCTCGTAGGCGTGGCCGTCAGGGACGTGGACGCGCCCCGCACCGCCGACATCCCGAAGCACCTGCTCACCACCGACGCCGAGTCGCTGATCCTGGGCGCCGACATCGTGGTCGAGCTGATCGGCGGGCTCGAGCCCGCCCGCAGCCACATCCTCACGGCGATCTCGTCGGGCGCGGACGTGATCACGGCCAACAAGGCGCTGCTCGCCGCCCACGGCAACGAGCTCTTCGAGGCCGCCGACCAGGTGGGCGCCCAGCTCAACTACGAGGCGGCCGTCGCCGGCGCGATCCCGATCATCCGGCCGCTGCGCGACAGCCTCGCCGGCGACCGGGTCCACCGCATCCTCGGCATCGTCAACGGCACGACCA
Source organism: Rathayibacter sp. AY1C4 (assembly GCF_002932195.1). NCBI lineage: Bacteria > Bacillati > Actinomycetota > Actinomycetes > Micrococcales > Microbacteriaceae > Rathayibacter > Rathayibacter sp. AY1C4. The sequence goes on from NZ_PSWE01000011.1 coordinate 60,112, forward strand.
ACTACATCCTCGACCGGATGGACACCGAGCACGCGAGCCTCGAGGACGCGCTCGCCCGCGCGACCGAGCTCGGCTACGCCGAGTCCGACCCGACCGCCGACATCGAGGGCTACGACGCGGCGCAGAAGGCGGCGATCCTCGCCCGCCTCGCGTTCCACACCGACGTCCCGGTCACCCTGGTGCACCGCGAGGGCATCACCGGCATCACGAAGGCGCAGGTCGACCAGGCCCGCGACTCCGGCTACGTGATCAAGCTGCTCGCGATCTGCGAGCGGCTGACCGACGCCAAGACCGGCGTGGAGGGCGTGTCCGCGCGGGTCTACCCCGCGCTCGTGCACCGCTCCCACCCGCTCGCGGCCGTGCACGGGGCCAACAACGCGGTCTTCGTCGAGGCGGAGGCGGCCGGCGACCTGATGTTCTACGGCGCCGGCGCCGGCGGGATCGAGACGGCCTCCGCCGTCCTCGGCGACGTCGTGTCGGCCGCCCGCCGCCACGTCGTCGGCGGCCCCGGCCTGGTGACCAGCGCGAGCTCCGGGCTCGCGGTCCTCCCGATCGGCCACGTCACCACCCGGTACCAGGTCACCCTCGAGGTGCTCGACCGCCCCGGCGTGCTCGCGCAGATCGCGGGCGTCTTCGCCGACCACGGCGTCTCGGTCGAGACCCTGGTGCAGACCCCGCCCGGCGCCGACCCGCTGGAGGAGCAGGGCGGTGCGGAGCGGCGCGAGCCGACCGCTACCCTGGTCATCGGCACGCACGCCGCGGCGGAATCCGATCTGGCGGCCACCGTCACCGCCCTCCATTCCCATGGTTTCGTCGGCGCCGTGACGTCTGTTCTACGAGTTGAAGGAGCCTGAGATGGCCAAGCAGTGGCGCGGAGTCCTGCACGAGTACGCGGACCGCCTCGATGTCACCGAGGCGACCCCGGTCATCACTCTCGGCGAGGGCGGCACGCCGCTCATCCCCGCGGCGGCCCTCTCGGCGCGCACGGGCGCGAAGGTGTGGGTCAAGTACGAGGGCATGAACCCGACCGGCTCCTTCAAGGACCGCGGCATGACCATGGCGATCTCGAAGGCCGTCGAGCACGGCGCGAAGGCCGTCATCTGCGCCTCGACCGGCAACACCTCCGCGTCGGCCGCCGCCTACGCGACGCACGCCGGAATCACCGCGGCCGTCCTGGTGCCGGAGGGCAAGATCGCCCTGGGCAAGCTCAGCCAGGCGATCGCGCACAACGCGCAGCTGCTGCAGGTGCAGGGCAACTTCGACGACTGCCTCGACATCGCCCGCGACCTCGCGAAGAACTACCCGGTCCACCTGGTCAACTCGGTGAACCCGGACCGCATCGCCGGCCAGAAGACCGCGGCCTTCGAGGTCGTCGAGGTGCTGGGCGACGCGCCGGACTTCCACATCGTCCCGGTCGGCAACGCGGGCAACTACACCGCCTACTTCCGCGGCTACTCGGAGGAGCTGGAGCGCGGCGAGTCGACCCGCCTCCCGCGCATGTTCGGCTTCCAGGCCGAGGGCTCCGCTCCGATCGTGCACGGCGCCCCGGTCCGCCACCCCGAGACGATCGCCAGCGCGATCCGGATCGGCAACCCGGCCTCGTGGGAGCTCGCCCTGAACGCGCGCACCGTCAGCGACGGCTACTTCGGCGCGATCAGCGACGAGAAGATCCTCGAGGCGTACCGCATCCTCGCGGGCGAGGTCGGCGTCTTCGTCGAGCCGGCGTCGGCGATCAGCGTCGCGGGGCTCCTCGAGCGCGCCGAGGCCGGAGCGATCCCGAGGGACGCGACCGTCGTCCTGACGGTCACCGGCCACGGGCTCAAGGACCCGCAGTGGGCGCTCCGCACGGCCGACGGCGCGGACATCACGCCGACCGTCGTCCCGGTCGACACCGCCGCGATCGCGGATGTGCTGGGGCTGGCCGGCGCATGACCTCGGCGGTTACCGTCGGCCGCACCGTCCACGTCAAGGTCCCCGCCACCTCGGCGAACCTGGGCCCCGGCTTCGACACGCTCGGCCTGGCGCTCTCGTTCTACGACGAGCTCGACGTGACGGCCGTCGCGGCCACGGGTGCGCGGGTCACCGTGCACGGGGTCGGCGAGGGCGAGGTGGCGACCGACGAGACGAACCTCGTCGTGCAGGCCATCGCGTACACGTTCGCCGACCAGCGGCAGGAGATGCCCGGCATCGAGGTGATCGCGCGCAACATCATCCCGCACGGCCGCGGGATGGGCTCGTCCGGCGCCGCGATCGTCTCCGGCATCATGGCCGCGAAGGGCCTGCTCGAGGGCGTCGTCGAGCTCGACTCGGACGACCTCCTCCGCATCGCCACCGAGATGGAGGGGCACCCCGACAACGTGGCGCCCGCGCTGTTCGGCGGCCTCACCATCGCATGGGTCGAGCCGCACGCCTCCGGCGCCGACGACTCGCCGCTGCGCCCGCGCTCCAAGAAGCTCATGGTCCACCGCGGCGTGTCCCCGGTCGTCTTCGTGCCCGAGCACACCATGTCGACGCGGCTGGCACGCTCGCTGCAGCCGCAGAGCGTGCCGCACGAGGACGCGGTGTTCAACGTCTCGCGCTCCTCGCTCCTGATCGCCGCTCTCATCCAGAGCCCGGAGCTGCTGTTCGCGGCGACCGAGGACAAGCTGCACCAGAACTACCGCGCGGCCGCCATGCCCGAGACCTCAGCGCTGATCGCGCTGCTGCGCTCGCACGGCTACGCGGCCGTCGTCTCGGGTGCCGGACCGAGCGTCCTGGTGCTCTGCAGCGACCCCGCACAGCGCCTCGCCGCCGCGGATCTGGTGGAGCGGGAGGCCCCCACGCCGTGGCGCGCGCACATGCTGGCCGTCGACTTCAAGGGTGCTACAGTGGGGACCGCATCCCGAGGAACCGCGTAACGAGCGGAATCTGTCCGACGGATCGTCCCGACAACCACGGCCATCACATCGTGTGAAGGGCGCCCCTGCTCCTCTTGCAGACCGGCGCCTGGTCTCCGGGCCCTCTCCTCGCTCTCTGCGGCAGTCGGTCCCGGCGGCCGAGAGCATCGCGTGGATCAGAACACGCGATGGCACCGCACGGTCGATGAGCTCTCCCGGTGAGCACTCGTTCCCGGGGGGAAGGAACCCTCTCCAGTGACAGACGTCAACACCCACGGCTCGACCGTGGACCTCACCGCCGACCTCTCCGGTCTGCGCGTCGCCGAGCTCCAGGCTCTCGCGACGCGGCTCGGCCTCGGCGGCGCCTCCAAGCTCCGCAAGGGCGAGCTGGTCCAGGCCATCTCGGACCTGCGCGCCGCCTCCGCCGAGGACGCGCCCGCCGCGATCGCCGACGCGGTCGGTCCGGACGACGCAGCGGTCGCCCCGGACGTCGACGCAACCGGCGTCGAGGCCGAGCCGGCCGATGTGGCCGAGCAGTCCGCTCCGCAGCCCGAGGCGCCGGCGGAGCTGCCGACGCCCGTCGAGAGCACCGAGGCCGACACGGCCGACGTCCTCGAGCAGGCCGCGCCCACCGTCGACGAGCCCTCCGCGACGGCCGCCGAGTCGGCCCCCGTCGAGCTCGAGCTCCCCGCGGCGGCCGAGCCGGTCGCCGAGCCCGCCGAGCGCGCGCCCCGCCGACGCAGCTCGCGCCGCGCCTCCAGCGGCACCGTCGCCGCCGGCGAGCACCTCAACATCCCCGGCGGGACCGGCGTCGAGTCGCTGATCCCCGACCTCCCCGTCATCGAGCAGGACCGCGACGCCGACCAGGCTGCGAAGCCCGTCATCGACATCGAGCTGCCCAACGGGCCGGAGTCGGACGACTCCTCCCGCGAGGGCGGCCAGCGCGAGCGCCGCGGACGCCGCCGCAGCCGCGGGGGCGCCTCCGAGCAGAGCGAGCAGGCCGAGCAGGCGCCCGCCGAGAACGACGCCGACTCCTCCGACTCCGGCGACCAGCAGGAGCAGCAGGGCGGCGACCAGCAGCAGAACGGCGACCAGCAGGGCACCGGCCGCGGTCGCAACCGCCGCAACCGGAACCGCAACCGCGGGGACGACCGCCAGAACGACGCTCAGCAGAGCCCCGCCTCGCAGTCCCAGCCGCAGAACGGTCAGGGCGCGCGCGCCGCGCAGTCCGAGAGCCAGCAGGCTCCTCAGCAGAACGGCTCCGGACAGCCCCAGAACGGCCAGCAGGCCGAGGGCGAGGACGGCCGCCGCAGCCGCTACCGCGACCGCAAGCGCCGCGGCGGAGCGATCGGCGACGACTTCGAGCCCGAGATCGGCGAGGACGACGTCCTCATCCCGGTCGCCGGCATCCTCGACGTCCTCGACAACTACGCCTTCGTGCGCACCACCGGGTACCTGCCCGGCGTCAGCGACGTCTACGTCTCCCTCGGCCAGGTCAAGAAGTACAACCTGCGCAAGGGCGACGCGGTCGTCGGCGCCATCCGCCAGCCCCGCGAGGGCGAGGGCGGCGGCCGCCAGAAGTACAACGCGATCGTCCGCGTCGACTCGATCAACGGCCAGACCGTCGAGGAGGCCGCTGCGCGCGTCGAGTTCCAGAAGCTCACGCCGCTCTACCCGACCGAGCGCCTGCGCCTCGAGACGGAGCCCGGCAAGCTGACCCAGCGGATCATCGACCTGGTCGCCCCGATCGGCAAGGGACAGCGCGGCCTGATCGTCGCGCCGCCCAAGGCCGGCAAGACCATCGTCCTGCAGCAGATCGCCAACGCGATCGTGCAGAACAACCCCGAGGTCCACCTGATGGTCGTTCTGGTCGACGAGCGTCCGGAGGAGGTCACCGACATGCAGCGCACCGTGCGCGGCGAGGTCGTCGCCTCCACCTTCGACCGCCCGGCCGAGGACCACACGACCGTCGCCGAGCTCGCGATCGAGCGCGCGAAGCGCCTGGTCGAGCTGGGCCACGACGTGGTCGTGCTGCTCGACTCCATCACCCGTCTCGGCCGCGCCTACAACGTGACCGCTCCTCCCTCGGGCCGCGTGCTCTCGGGCGGCGTGGACGCCTCGGCGCTGTACCCGCCGAAGAAGTTCTTCGGAGCGGCGCGCAACATCGAGAACGGCGGCTCGCTCACCATCCTCGCGACGGCGCTCATCGAGACCGGCTCGAAGATGGACGAGGTGATCTTCGAGGAGTTCAAGGGCACCGGCAACATGGAGCTCCGCCTCTCCCGTCACCTCGCCGACAAGCGGATCTTCCCCGCCGTCGACGTGAACGCCTCCGGCACGCGCCGCGAGGAGATGCTGCTCAGCGCCGACGAGGTCAAGATCACCTGGAAGCTGCGCCGCGCCCTCGCCGGGCTCGACCAGCAGCAGGCGCTCGAGATCATCCTGTCGCGCCTGAAGGAGACCTCGTCCAACGTCGAGTTCCTCATGCAGGTCTCGAAGTCGGCCGTCGGCCCGGCCACCGCCGGCCACGGCAACGGCCACCACTAGCGCCCCGACGTCCGCGGTCGCCCCTGTCACCGGGGGCGGCCGCGGACGTTTTCGCGTCCCCGGGCGATGAGCCCGACCCCGACCACCTCCGGAAGCCAGGACCCCATGTTCGAATCCGTCAGCGTCCTCCTCGCCGAGCACGAGGACCTGCAGACGCAGCTCTCCGACCCGGCACTCCACGCCGATGCCGCCCGCGCCAAGAAGGTCAACCGGCGCTACGCGGAGCTGAGCCAGATCAAGGCGGCCCACTCCGCCTGGATCCAGGCCGGCGAGGACCTCGAGGCCGCGCGCGAGCTCGCCCGCGAGGACGAGGCCTTCGCGGAGGAGGTCCCCGAGTTGGAGGAGTCGCTGCGGGTGGCGCAGGAGAAGCTGCGGCGCCTGCTCATCCCGCGCGACCCCGACGACGGCCGCGACGTCATCATGGAGATCAAGGGCGGCGAGGGCGGAGCCGAGAGCGCGCTGTTCGCGGCCGACCTCCTCCGGATGTACCTCCACTACGCCGAGGCGAAGGGCTGGAAGACGGAGATCCTCGACCGCGACGAGTCCGACCTCGGCGGCTACAAGAACGTGCAGGTCGCGATCAAGAGCAACGCCACCGATCCCTCGCAGGGCGTGTGGGCGCACCTCAAGTACGAGGGCGGCGTGCACCGGGTGCAGCGCGTCCCCGTGACCGAGTCGCAGGGGCGGATCCACACCTCGACCACGGGCGTGCTCGTGTTCCCCGAGGTGGACGCGCCCGAGGAGGTCGCGATCAATCAGAACGACCTGAAGATCGACGTCTACCGCTCCTCCGGTCCCGGCGGGCAGTCCGTCAACACGACCGACTCCGCCGTGCGGATCACCCACCTCCCGACCGGCATCGTCGTGTCGATGCAGAACGAGAAGAGCCAGCTGCAGAACCGCGAGGCGGGCATGCGCGTGCTCCGCGCTCGCATCCTGGCCCGCCAGCAGGAGGAGATCGCCGCGGCGGCTTCGGACGCGCGCAAGACGCAGATCCGCACGATGGACCGCTCCGAGCGCATCCGGACCTACAACTTCCCCGAGAACCGCATCGCCGACCACCGCACCGGCTACAAGGCGTACAACCTCGACGGCGTGATGAACGGCGCGCTCGACCCGGTGGTGGAGAGCGCCATCCAGGCCGACGAGGAGGCCCGCCTGGCCGACATCGGCTCCGAGGAGGCGTGACCCTCGTGACCACCGGCGTCGACGCGCGCACCCTCCTCGCGGACGCGGTCGCCCGCCTCGCCGCCGCCCGCGTCCCCACGCCGGACGTCGATGCGGAGCTGCTTCTCGGGCACCTGCTCGGGCTCGGCCGCGGCCGGCTGCAGGCGCGCCTCATCACGGGGCTGACCGTCGACGACGAGCACGCCGCGGCGTTCGCGAGCGCGATCGAGCGCCGGTCGGCTCGCGAGCCGCTGCAGCACATCACCGGGATCGCGCCGTTCCGCTCGCTCGAGCTCGCGGTCGGACCCGGCGTGTTCGTCCCGCGACCCGAGACCGAGGGCGTCGCGCAGATCGCGATCGACGCGCTCCGTGCGGTCGTCGATCCGGAGCCGATCGCCGTCGACCTCGGCACGGGCAGCGGAGCCCTGGCGCTCGCGCTCGCGCACGAGGTGCCGCACGCGCGCGTGATCGGCGTGGAGAACGCTCCCGAGGCGTTCATCTGGGCCCGCGGCAACCGCGAGCGGCTCGGGCTCGAGAACGCCCGCATCGTCTTCGACGACCTCGCCCGGGCACTTCCCGAGCTGGACGGCACCGTCTCCGTCGTCGTCTCCAACCCGCCCTACATCCCGGCCGCCGCCGTCCCGCGCGACCCGGAGGTACGCCTGTTCGACCCGCCCTCGGCGCTCTACGGCGGCGAGGACGGCCTGGACGTCGTCCGCTCGCTCTCGGCGACCGCCCTCCGCCTGCTCCGCTCCGGGGGAGTGCTGGTGATGGAGCACGGCGAGCTGCAGGGCGCCGATATCCGCGCCCTGCTCACTGCCGACGGCTGGCGCGGAGCGACCACGCAGCGCGACCTCACCGGCCGCGACCGCGCGACGGTGGCGGTGCGCTGAGGCGTCGCGGAGCTCTGCTAGCCTCAGCGGCGATCCGGTGGCCGCACCGGGCAGGCAGGCTCGGGAGGCTCGCATCGCCGCTGCACGCGATCGGCCGCGCCGTCGGCTCCGCCGCCCGCTGCTGATCGTCCTGGCGGTCGTGGTGGTCGCGGCCCTCGTCGTGGTCGCCGTGCGGCTCCTCGAGCGGAGCGACGGAACTGCTCCCGTGGCCTGCGCGCCGTCGTCCGCCTTCGCGTCGCCCGCGCCTGCCATCGGCTCGGTCGATGACTACCTGGGCGGCCGGTCCTACCTCCGCGGCGTGAACGTGTTCGATCTGCAGTCGCGCGTCGACGTCGGAGTCGACTGCACCGCCGGGAATCCGCCCGAGAGCTACGAGTTCCTGGCGGACCGCGGACTCACCCTGGTCCGGCTCGCGGTGCCCTGGTCGCTCCTGCAGCCGCAGGCCGACGGGGAGAGCACCGACGACGCTCTGGCGAAGGGGCTCGATCCGGCGGCGGTCGCGCTGCTCCGGACCGAGATCGCCGCCATCGGCGCCGCCGGCATGCGGGTCGTGCTCGACCTGCACAACAACGGCACTTATCCGGCGAGCCAGGGCGATCTGCCCGAGGGGACCGTCTGATTCGGATCCGGGCTCTCGGTATCCCAGGCGCAGAGGGTCTGGACCCTGCTCGCGGCGGAGTTCCAGAACGACGGACGCATCGCCGCCTACGACCTCTTCAACGAGGTGAAGCGGTCGCTGGTCCCCGTCGAGACCTACAAGGCCTACACGCAGGCCGTGGTGTCGGCCGTCCGGGGAACCGGCGATCGGCACACGATCTGGGTCGAGGGGATGCGGGAGGCGACGACGGGCACGGTCGCCGCGATCGCACCCGACGGGCCGTGGATCCAGGACCCGCTGGACCGGATCGTGTACTCGCAGCACTTCTACCCCGGCGGCACGGGTACGACCCTGCGCTCGGACAAGCAGGGCGGCACCGACGAGCATGTCTTCGTGGCGGCGGTGACGACCTTCGGGCAGTGGTGCCGGCGGTACGGGGTGCACTGCTCGGTCGGGGAGGTCGGCTGGCCCAGCGATCAGAGCCTCTCTCTCACCGCGGGCGGCGCGGGCTCCTGGACGGACGTCGGCGAAGCCTTCTACACAGCACCGACTGGCTGTTCCCGCTGATCGAGAACGACGAGCCTCTGGTGGTGGTCGCCGTGGGCGGCACGCCGGAGTCCTCGGCCAAAGCGGCGGAGGCGGTCGCCGCCCGCACGTCCCGGATGACCTGGCTCGCGTACGACGGATTCGACCAGCAGTGGCACGGCATCGGCGAGGAGCGGCCGCTCGCCGAGTCGCTCGCCCGTGCCGATCTCGTCCTGGTCGGGATGGGCATGCCCCGCCAGGAGCGCTGGATCCTGGAGAACCGGGACCTCGCCCCGCGGGCGGCGTTCGCGAACGTGGGGGGGCTGCCTCGACTACATCGCCGGCACGCAGGCGCTCGCCCCGCGGTGGATGGGCGCCCTGGGCGTGGAGTGGCTGTTCCGCCTGGCGCGCGACCCGCGCCGGCTCGCGGCCCGCTACCTCCTCGAGCCGCTGCAGCTGCTCCGCATCGTCCTGTCCGGCCGGTCCCGCGCGAAGCGGACGCCCGGCCCGTGCGACTCTCCGCGGCCCTCCGGCCGGGTGTCGACCGGAGTCGGTCCGCACTGATCCCCGCCGGCGGGCCGCCTCAGGCCTGAGCGGAGTACTTCTCCTCGGTGGCGGCCTTCGCGGGGCGCCACCAGTCCTCGTTGGCGCGGTACCAGTCGATGGTGGCGGCGAGTCCGGCGTCGAAGTCGGTGTAGCGGGGGCGCCAGTCGAGTTCGGTGCGCAGGCGGGTGGAGTCGATGGCGTAGCGGAGGTCGTGTCCGGCGCGGTCGGTGACGTGGTCGAAGGCGTCCTCGGGTTGTCCGAAGGCGGTGAGGATGCGGGTGACGACGTCGAGGTTGCTCTTCTCGCCGTCGGCGCCGATGAGGTAGGTCTCGCCGATCTCGCCGCGGTCGATGATGGCCCAGACGCCGGTGTTGTGGTCGTCGACGTGGATCCAGTCGCGGACGTTGGCGCCGGTGCCGTAGAGCTTGGGGCGGATGCCGTCGATGGCGTTGGTGATCTGGCGGGGGATGAACTTCTCGACGTGCTGGTAGGGGCCGTAGTTGTTGGAGCAGTTGGAGATCGTGGCGCGCACGCCGAAGGAGCGCACCCAGGCGCGCACGAGGAGGTCGCTGGCTGCCTTGGTCGAGGAGTAGGGGCTGGAGGGGTTGTAGGGGGTGTGCTCGGTGAAGCGCGCGGGGTCCTCGAGCTCGAGGTCGCCGTACACCTCGTCCGTCGAGATGTGGTGGTACCGCACGTCGTGCGCGCGCACCGCCTGCAGGAGCGCGAAGGTGCCGGTGACGTTCGTCGCGAGGAAGGGCGTCGGGTCGTGCAGCGAGTTGTCGTTGTGCGACTCCGCGGCGAAGTGGACCACCAGATCCGCATCGGCGACCAGCCGGTCCACCAGCTCGGCGTCTGCGACGTCGCCCTCGACCAGCCGCACGCGGTCGGCGACGGGGGCGAGGGAGTCGCGGCTGCCCGCATAGGTGAGCTTGTCGAGCACGGTGATCCGCGCGTCGGGACGCTCGCGCAGGGTCAGGTGGACGAAGTTGCTGCCGATGAAGCCGGCACCGCCGGTGACGAGGATCCGCACGGGTTCTCCTGGAGGTCGGGAAGGTCGGGGGAGGCCGGGCTCAGCGGCCCGCGTTCACGCCTTCGAGGCTGAGCAGGCGGTGGAGGTAGGCGCCGTAGCCGCTCTTGACCAGCGGTGCGGCGAGCTCGGCGAGGCGGGTGTCGTCGATCCAGGAGTTGCGCCAGGCGATCTCCTCGATGCAGCCGATCTTGAACCCCTGCCTCTGCTCGATCACGCGCACGAACTCGGTCGCCTCGATCATGGAATCGAAGGTCCCGGTGTCGAGCCAGGCCGTTCCCCGGTCGAGCACCTGGACGTTCAGCCGCCCCGCCTCGAGGTAGCGCTCGTTGATCGTCGAGATCTCGAGCTCGCCGCGGGCCGAGGGCGTGATCGTCTTCGCGATCGCCACGACGTCGTTGTCGTAGAAGTAGAGGCCGGGCACGGCGTAGTTGCTGCGCGGCTGCTCGGGCTTCTCCTCGATGGAGACGGCTCGGAAGTGCTCGTCGAACTCGACGACCCCGTAGGCGCGCGGGTCGGCGACCTGGTAGGCGAAGATGACGGCGCCCTCGATCGTGGTGTTCGCCGCGAGGGCGGTGCCCAGGGCGGTGCCGTGGAAGATGTTGTCGCCCAGGACCAGGGCGACCGACTCGTCGCCGATGAACTCCTCGCCGATCAGGAACGCCTGCGCGAGCCCGTCGGGGGAGGGCTGCACGGCGTACTCGATCCGCATGCCCAGGCTCGACCCGTCGCCCAGCAGGGCGCGGAACTGGTCGTTGTACTCGGGGGTCGTGATCACGAGGACCTCGTCGATCCCGGCCATCATCAGCGTCGACAGCGGGTAGTAGATCATCGGCTTGTCGTAGATCGGCATCAGCTGCTTCGAGATGCCCTTGGTGATCGGCCACAACCGCGACCCCGAACCACCCGCGAGGACGATGCCCCTCATCGGAGCAGCCCCGGGTGAGGAGCTGCGGCGGGGGTCCGCTGCACCGCCGAGGGGAGCGTGAAGATCTGCGGGGAGAGGGTCACGGAGCCGACTCTATCGGCGGCGCCGCGGTGCCTCCGCATGCCGGTGCGGCGGGCGCGGAACCCGTGGCGGGGACTGACGGTCGAGCGACCGCTACCGACGCGATCCGACTCCGTGAGCGGCGCGCACGCCGCCCCCGCCTCCGTATCGCGCCTCCCACTCGGAGGCCGCCGGGCACGGGGATAACTTCTCCGACGTCCGCGGCTCCGCCTGCCGCGACGGAGAGAGGTACCGCCCTGTGCACGAGGTCATCGACCAGCGGGATTCCGCGCTCCTCCCGTCTCCCGGTCCCTGCCGCCGATCCCCCCTGACGGGGGGAGTCCGCCCGTGCTGACCATCGGGATCGTCGCCCTCGACGCCTGGCACGCGGCTCCGCTCGAGCGCGCCTGGCGCCGCCAGGGGCACCGCGTGGTCGTGGTGACCGGTGACCCGGAGGGGTTCAGCGGGGCGGAGCTCCGCCCCAGCGTGCTCGCCCGCTTCCTCGAGCCCGCCCGCCGGAGGGGCGCCGGGTCCGTCGGGCTCGCCGTCGTCACGCGCCGGGCCCGCCGACTGCTCGCTCCGGAGCGGCCCGACCTCGTGGTGGCTCTCCCGGGGACGGCCGTGGAGCTCGCCGGGCTCGCTCCGATGACCGTCCTCCTGGCCGACGACCTCCCGGCACTCCCGCGCCTCCGGTTCGAAGAGGAGCGCCGCGGTGCTGTCGTCGTCACCCCGACGGAGCGGCTCGCGTCAGCCCTCGCGGGAACGGTCGTGCCCCTGGGCCTGCCGGACGCGTCGTTCCCAACGCCGTCCGCCCCCGACGGGCCCCTCCGCTTCGCCGCCGTGGGAGCCTCCTGTCTCGACCGGGGCGCCGAGCGGCTCGATCTCCTCGCCCGCCTGGACGGCACCGAGTACGTCACCGTGATCGACGACGGCGGCATCGCCGACGACCTCGCGTCGGGGCTGCGCTCCGTCGGCGAGCAGGACCGCGACGGCGTCGTCGAGGTGCTCCGCCACTCCCACGTGTACGCCCACCTGACGCCGTCGACGACCGGCGCGGCCGCCGGACTCGACGCGCTGGCGAGCGGGCTGCCGGTCCTCGCGATCGAGTCGAGCGTCCTGGCCGATCTCTGCGCGGCGGGGGCGGGCGTGGTCCTCTCAGACGACACGACGCGCGAGGAGTACGAGGACGCCCTCCACCGGCTCCGACGCGAGTGGACGGCTCTCTCCCGGGGGGCCGCCGAGCTCGCGCGGGAGCGCCCGTGGTCCGTCGCGGCCGAGGAGATCCTCGCCCTCGCGGAGGGACGCGTCCGTGTCCCTTGAACCGGTCCCGGCTGTCGGCGCCTCCGCCGACGCGATGCTGCCGAACGCCGTCGCCCTGCGCCTGGCCGCCGTGCTGGTGCAGTACACCCTGCGGACGCACGGCGTCCGCAGCCTCGTGGTGAAGGGCGAGGGTCTGCACCGCCAGGGGATCCGCGCCCCGATGACGTCGGCCGACGTCGACCTCTGGGTCGACCCCGAGCGCTTCGACGAGGCTCTCGCGCTGCTCGCCTCGATGGGCTGGCGCCGCCGCGCCGAGGCTCTCAGCTGGACCCTCTTCGTCGACCACTCGATCACGCTCGTCCACCCCTCGTGGCCGTGCGACGTCGACGTCCACCGCTCCTTCCCGGGTGCCTTCGAGGAGGAGCGGATCGTCTTCGACCGCCTCTGGGCGGCCGCCGAGGATCTGCCGCTGAGCGACGAGACCCTGCGGATCCCCGGGCGCGCGCACCACCTCGTGCTGCACGCCCTGCACCAGCTGCGCAGCGCGCGCTCCGCCTCGGCGACCACGGCGCTGGCGGTTCTGAAGGCGCACGCCGCCGGCCTTCCGAGCGAGGAGCGCGAGGCGATCCGCGACGCGGCCGTCGAGCTCGGCGCGCAGACGCCGATGACGGAGCTCCTCACCTCCTGGGGAGTCCCCGCCGCGCCCGAGGAGCGCTACCGGCAGGCCCAGATTCTCTGGGACGTGCGCCGCAGCTCCGACCGGCACACCTTCAACTGGCTGCACGCCGTGGCGTCCGCTCCCTGGCGCCTGAAGGGAGGCCTGCTGCTGAGAGCCGCCTTCCCCACCCGCGCGGATCTCGAGGCGAGCCATCCCGAGGCGACGACGGTCCGACGTCGGCTCCGGCTCCGGGGGGAGCGGACCCTGCGGGCGCTCCGAGGCCTCCCCTCCGCCCTCACCGGTTTCGCCAGGGTGGCGCTGAGCGGCCGCAGCGAGGAGCAGGGCTCGGCGTCCTCGTTCGAGGCGATCGCGGCGACCACGGCGCCGGTGAGCGACCTCCCGGCCTCGTCCGATCCCGCGGCGAGCGCCGTGCATCCGGTGGAGGCCTCCGCCGAGGCGCAGGGTGGCAGCGCGCCGCCGGCCCAGCGCTTCGCCGTCGAGCGCACGGACCGTCAGGTCTACGTGCTCGACCTGTCCCGCCCGTCGGTGTCCCCGATCGTGCTCTCGCTGAGCGCCGCCTCGGTCTTCGAGGCCGTGATCCGGCAGCGCCGGCCCCGGGACGAGGTCGTCGACCTCCTCGCCGATCACTACGAGGTCGATCCCGGGACGATGGGCCGCGACGTCGACGCCGTCCTGGCCGAACTCGACGTCCGCTTCCCGGGCGCGGTTCCCGACGGGGCGCTCTCATGAGGGCCGCCCGTTCCCGATCCCTGCGGATCCTGCACGTCCTCGACTCCTTCGAGGACGGCGGAGCGCAGCGTGTGGCCCTCTCCCTGGGCGCGTGGAGCCGCGAGCACGGTTGCGAGACCGCCTACTGGGGGCGTCCCGGGCCGCTCAGCGACCGCGCCGCGCAGGAGTCGCCCGTCTTCGTGGTGCCGAGACCGAGACAGGGCTTCGCGGCCGATCTCCGCGGCGTCGCTCTCGCCGTCCGCCGGTTCCGCCCGCACGTCCTGCACGCCCACCAGCGCCGCGAGGCTCTGCTGGCCCTCCTCGTCGGCGCCGCGCTCGGTGTCCCCGTGGTCGAGCACGCGCACACCGAGCTGCCCGGGATCGACAGGCGAGCGCTCTCCTTCCGCTCCCGGCGGGTGTTCGCCGTCTCCGCCTCCGTGGGGCGGATGGTCGTCGAGGACTACGGCCGCCCGCAGGATCGCGTCGTGGTCACCGGCAACGCCCCGGCGAACGTCACCGCGGAGCCCGCGAGCGCGCAGGAACTCGCCGAGCCGGTCGTCCGCGTCCTCGGCATCGGGCGGCTCGCGGAGCAGAAGGACCCGATCCGCTTCCTCGCGGCCGTCGAGGCCCTCGCCCGGGTCCGGCCCGTCACCGGCACCTGGCTCGGCGACGGTCCGATGCTGCCGGTGCTGCGCGAGCGCGCCCGGGGAGCCGGAGTGGTCGACTTCGCCGGTCCGTCGGCGGACGTGACCGGAGCGCTGGACGCGGCGCATCTCCTCCTGTCGACCTCGCGGTGGGAGGGGACTCCGCTCGTGATGCTGGAGGCGATGGCCCGCCGTCGCCCGGTCGTGGCGACCGACGTCGGCGGTGTGGGTGAGCTGCTCGCCGACGGTCGGGGCCTCCTGCTCCCCGCCGACGCCGACGGGGAGCGGATCGCCGAGCTCCTCGCCGCCGCTCTGGAGCGACCCGAGGGGCTCCTGATGCAGGCCGACCGCGCGAAGGCGTGGGTGGACGAGGCCGCCTCGCCCGACGCCGTCTTCGGACCCGTCGTCGCCGCCTACCGCGAGCTCGGGGGCCGACGGTGAGCGGGGGCGTGCACTCGGTGACCGTCGTGGCTCCCTGCTACAACGCGATCGCCCGGCTCGACGGCTTCCTCGCGCGGCTCGCACTCACTCTCGGACCGGGGACGCGGGTCGTCCTCGTCGACGACGCGTCCTCGGACGGCACGGCGGAGGTGCTCGAGAAGTGGGCCGAGGGACGCGAGGACGCCCGAGTCCTGCTCCTCGAGCAGAACGGCGGCGTCGCTGCCGCCCGGAACCGCGCCCTCGACGGCATCGACTCCGAGTTCGTCTGGTTCGTGGACGTCGACGACGAGTGGGACACGGAGATCCTTCGGACCCTCACCGCCGAGGCCGAGCGGACGGCGGCCGACGTCGTCGTCTGCCGGGCGCTCTACCGCACCCGGCAGTCGACCTCCGGACGTGTGATCGACGGCCTCGACCGGCGCGAACTGGTCTCGTCCGAACTCGCTCTCGAGCGGATGGCGTCCGGGCGCCTGCACGGCTTCCTCTGGAACAAGCTCTTCCGCCGCGCCGTCCTGCAGGAGGAGCTCTTCCCGCGCTTGAGCTCCCAGTCCGACTTCGTCGGCGTGCTGCGGGCGGTCCAGGCGGCGGAACGGGTGCTCTTCGTGCCGGAGATCCTCTACTCCTACGTCCACACGGCGTCCTCGATCACCCGTCGGCGCGACCCGGACCTCCGGAACCTCCTGGTCTGCGCCGAGGAGATGCGCGCGGCGCTCGCCCGTACGTTCGAGGAGGTGCCGCGCCCGCTGTCGGACTGGTTCACGACCTGGTTCTACGCCGTCCCCGTCGCGCTCACCCCGATCCGCCAGAACTCCGACGCGGCGCTCGTCGAGACCGGCGTCCGGCTCGGGTCCGAGGCGCTGCGCGACGTCCGCGTGCTCCGCTCCGCGCGGTCGCCGCGGCTGCTCGTCCTGGGGCTGGTGCTCAAGCACGTCCCCGCCGCCTTCACGGCGCTCAGCCGGATCCTCTACGCCGTGCACGACACCCGCCGCCGGCTCTCCGATCGGAGGAGCACCCGGTGGACGACGTGACCGTCCCCGTGCAGGCGGCCGCGACCGGCCCCTTCCGCACACCAGCTCCGTTCCCTCCCTCCCGCACCGACCCCCGAGGAGCACCGGCATGACCTCCTACATCACCGGCCGCATCGAGCGGATGCCGGCCAGCATCACCACGCTCGACGAGGCGGCGGAGGCCGTGCTCGAGCTGTCCCGGAGCGGCCGCGACGAGCTGGTCGTCACGCCGAACACCGACCACTTCGTGCGCTGGAAGCACTCCGGCGAGTTCCGGCGGTACTACGGCCGGGCGTCCCTCGTGGTGCTCGACGGGGCGCCTCTGGTCTGGCTGGCCCGCTCGTACGGCCACCGCACGGCGAGCCGCGTGACGGGCATCGACCTCTTCACCGAGGTCTGCCGCCGCGCGGCGCTCGAGGGTGCGCCGGTCGCTCTCATCGGCGGACGCCCCGGAGTCGGCGATCGCGCAGCCGCCGAGCTGCAGCAGCGCTTCGCCGGGCTCCAGGTTCCGGTCGTCCTCTCGCCGGAGCCGGCCGAGCTCGCGGACGACGCCTACCTCGCCCGCCTCTCCTCGACTCTGCGCACGGCAGACGTCCGCATCGTCGCGCTCTGCCTCGGCTCCCCCAAGCAGGAGGAGGTTCGCGAGCGCCTGCTCGCCGTCGGCGGCACGGGAGCGGTCTGCCTCGGCGTCGGCGCCGCCGTGGACTTCCTCGCCGGCGAGATCCCGCGGGCGCCGCTCGTGGTGCAGCGCCTCGGCCTCGAGTGGGCGCACCGGCTCAGCCGGGAGCCCGGCAGGCTCTGGCGGCGCTATCTGGGCGACGCCGTGCGGGTGCTGCCGAGCGTGGTCGCGGCCCTCCGCTACCGGGTGCGCCGTGCCGTCCGCTGAGCACGCGGGCGGCGTCGCCGCCGGCGAGAGGCCGCTGGTCCTGGTCTGGAAGCGCGCGTGGCTGCAGGACTCCGAGACGTTCGTCCGCAATCAGATGCACGGACTCGAGCGCTGGCGCGCCCTCGGAGTGGGCCTCGAGCGCACCGGCTCGGGCGTCCTCCACGACCGCACGGACATCGTCCTGCACGATCCGATCACCCCTCGCGGGCGGCGGTCCCTCCTCCTGCGGTGGCTCGGAGTGTCACGACGGCTCGACGCGATCGTCGATGAGCGCCGGCCCGCCCTCATCCATGCGCACTTCCTCATCGACGCCGTCTTCATCGCGCGGTACGCACGGAGGAGGCGCCTCCCGCTCGTCGTGACGGGGCACGGCTACGACGTGACCAGCTGGCCGCTCGCGACCGGAGCTCCGCGCCTGCTCCGCCCCCTCGCCCGAGCTCACCGCGCCCTCGAGGCCCGCGCCGTCTTCCGCACCGCGCTCGCGGTGATCGGGGTCTCCCGCTTCATCACCGACGGGCTCCTGCGCCTGGGGGCGGACCCGCGGCGCACCGGAGTGGGCTACATCGGCGTCCCGACCTCCCGCCCCGAGGCCGCACCGGCTGCGGAGCGCGCGGGAATCGTCTTCGTCGGACGCCTCACCGACAAGAAGGGCGTTCCGGATCTGCTCGAGGCGGTCGCCGCCCTCCCCGGACCGATCCGCGACGTCCCCCTGACCGTCGTCGGCGACGGCCACCTGCGGGAGGCGCTCGTCGAGCAGGCGGCGCGGCTGGGCCTGCAGGTGACCTTCACCGGCTCCCTGCCCCCCGCCGAGGTCGCCCGCATCCTCGCCGGCGCCGCGGTCTTCTGCGCACCGTCGCGGACCGCGGCGACAGGCGACTCCGAGGGCTTCGGCATGGTCTTCCTCGAGGCCGCGCTCGCAGGCGTCCCTGTCGTCTCGTACCGCCACGGCGGCGTCCCGGAGGCGGTCCAGGACGGCGTCACCGGGCTGCTCGTCCCGGAGGGGGACGTGCCCGGCCTGACCGGGGCGCTCGCCGCCCTGCTCCGGGACCCGGACCGCGCGGAGCGGATGGGCGCGGAGGGGCGGGAGCGCGTGCTCGCCTCGTTCGACCTCGCCGAGCGGACCCGCGACCTCGAGGACCTCTACGACCGGGCGGCCGGCCGATCGATGCCGACGACGACGGACGGAGATCGCGGATGAGCCGCGCCGAGCACCGCGCCGACGATCCGCGACCGGACCTCCGTCCGGCCTCCGCCGGGCGGGAGAGGTGAGCCTGCGCCGGAGCACCGTCGACGCGACCGCCTGGACGGCGGTCTCGTTCGCCGTCGCGCTCGTCGTGCAGCTCGGGCAGTTCGCGCTCCTGGCGAGACTGCTGGACCCCTCCGAGATGGGGATCATCGCGATCGTCGCCCTGCTCAACGCGTTCGTCGACATCTTCCTCGGAATGGGGGTCGCCCAGGCGATCATCCAGCGCCGGCGGGCGACCAGCTTCGAGCTCTCGTCGGTCTTCTGGCTCAACCTCTCCGTCGGGCTCCTGGTCACCGTCGCCGTCCTCCTGGGCGCCGCACCGATCGCCTCCCTGCTCGGGTCCGCCGCCGCGGCGCCGGTCCTCACCGTCGCCTCGCTCGTGTTCGTGGGCAGCGCAGCCGGGCAGGTGCCGAGAGCGGTGCTCGAGAAGGGGATCCGGTTCCGAGCGGTCGCCGTGTCCGAGACGATCGCTCTCGTCGGCGGCTTCGCCGTGACGGTCTGCCTCGCGGTCTCTGGAGCAGGGGCGCTCTCCTACGCGTGGGGGCTCGTCGCGACCGCGGCTCTGCGCTCCGTGCTCGCCCTCGTGCAGGCCCGCCGCTGGTTCCGGCTGCGGTTCCGGTTCCGGATCCGCGAGACCGCCCGCTTCCTCTCCTTCGGCGTCTTCCAGACCCTCGACGGCATCGTCAACTACCTGGGCTCGAACGCCGGCTCGCTCGCGATCGGCCGCCTGCTCGGACCGGCCCAGCTGGGCGGGTACACCCTGGGATACAACCTCGCCGTGAACCTCCCCGCGAGGGTCAACCCGATCGTGACGCGGGTGATGTTCCCGGTGTTCTCCTCGATCCAGCACGACCGTGAGCGCGTCGCGCGGAACCACCTCCGCGTCACCGCGGTGCTCAGCATGGCGAGCATCCCGCCGCTGATGCTGGTGGCGCTGCGCTCCGAGGAGATCGTGCGACTGTTCTACGGACCCGGCTGGGGCTGGATCGCGGGCATGACGAGCGCACTGACGGTGGTGGGCGCGGTGCGGGCGATCGGCAATCCGGTCGGCTTCATCCTGATGGCGATGGACCGGGTGCGGTTCGGGCTGATCGTGAACATCGTGAAGACCGCGATCACGATCCCGATGATCGTCGGCGGGGGAGTGCTGTTCGGACTCGACGGCTTGATCGGCGGGCTGCTGCTCTCGAGCGCTCTCGGCTTCGCCGTCACCTGCGCCGTGCTGCGGGTGGTGCTCGGAGTGCGCCTCGGCGCGTTCCTGCGCGCGTGCGCCGCGGGGCCGCTGCTCGCCGCACCGATGGCGATCGTGCTGCTCCTGCTCCGCCTGCTCCCCGAGGGCGCGCCCCTGCGGCTGCTCCCGGTGGAGCTGGCGCTCGCGGGCCTCGTGCTGGGAGCGACCGCCCTCCTGGCGCCGGGGCGCGACATCGCCGAGGCGCGATCGCTCGTCCTGTCGCGACTGCCCGCCCGGCTCCGGCTCGGCTCCGCCGCCCCGGTCGAGGTCGCCGTGGTGCTGGCCGCCGAGGAGCGCTTCGACGGCAGCGGGGGAGCCGTGGCGACCTGGGTCCGCGAGACGGTGTCCCGGTCCTCGCTCCGGATCGCCGTGCACGCGCCGTGGTCGTCGGCGTCACCGGGCGTGGACGTCAGGCCCCATCGTCTGTACCGGCGGATCTACGCGGTTCAGCGGCGCGCGGCACTCCTCCTGGCGCATCGGCGCGACAGCGACCCGGGCGCCGAGCTGCGCCGGCTGTCCTTCGGCGGGCGCTTCTGGCTGCTGGTGCTCGCTCCGTCGCTGCGCCGTGTCCCGACGGTCTGGATCCACAACCGCCCCCGCTACGCCGTGCGCCTGCGCCGCCTGGGCTACCGGGGGCGGATCGTCGCACACCTGCACAACGACCTGCTCGATCACCTGCCACCCGATCCCGCCGCCGCCCGGCGCTACCTCGACGCGGTCGACGAGTGGATCTTCTGCAGCGAGTTCCTGCGCGCCCGGGCGGTCGACCGGTACGGCCTGATCGCCACAGCCGTCCTGTACAACGGGGTCGTCCCTCCGCCCGAGGTCCCGCCGGCGCCGCTCGGCGGTACTGCGGAGGCGGTCTTCGCCGGGAGGCTGGTGGCCGAGAAGGGAGCCCGCGAGGCCGTCGAGATCGTGAGGCGGATGCGGACCGAGCACGGCGCCGATCTGCGGCTGGTCATCGCCGGCGCATCGGGCCTCGGGGACGACGCGACGCCCACCCCGTACGTCCGAGCGCTCGACGAGGCTGTCGCCGCCCTGCCCGGCGTCGTGCGCCGGCTCCCGTTCCTCCGGCACGAGGACCTGCTGGAGCTGTTCGGCTCCTCGGCGCTCCTGCTCTACCCCTGCCGCTGGGACGAGCCGTTCGGGATGGTGGTGGTGGAGGCGCTCTCGCGGGGGATCCCCGTCGTGACGGTCGAGCGCGGAGGCCTCCCCGAGATCCTGCGCACCTCCGACGGAGTGGTCGACGGATCCGTCCTCGTCCCGCCGGGCACGGAGGAGGAGGTCGCGGACGCCGTCCTCGCGGAGCTCCCCGCCCTCATCGCCTCGCTGCGCGATCCCCGGCGACGCGCGGAGGTCGCTGCGGCGTCGCGGCGCCGAGCGGCGGACTTCGGCTGGCCGGGCATCGCCCGCCGCGCGGACGAGCTGCTGGCAGACCCCCGTGGCTGAGGCGCGGGGCCGCCGCGCGCACGCGGATCGACGTTCCGCGCCAAGCCCGTCGAGGCTCGTGCCGCGCGATTAGTGTCGGCGCGACATGCCACCTGCATCCCCTCTCCCGCCCGCGTCCGCCGACGCCACCGCCTCTCCCGTGCTGCTCGATCCGCCTCCCGCCCCGGACCGGCACCCGCGGACGACCCTCCCGCCGCGAGAGGTCGGCCCGTCGTCCCGGAATCGGCGCGCCGCTCCTCCGCTCCGCCAGACGGAGGCCGCCACCAGCACCTCCGCGGAACGGCTCTGACATGGGCCGCCACGCCGACGACGCCCTCCTCCGCCGCCCGACCGCCTCTCGTCCCTCCGTCATCGCCGCGACCCGCGTCACCGACGCTCCGGAGACCCGCGGGCGGCCGTCGCGCGCGCCGGCGGATCCCGCTCAGCGGCGGCACGAGCGGATCGTCCTCGTCTTCCTCGCGGTGCTCCTGGCGCTGAGCGTCGTGCAGCTCTACACCCTGGGCCCCGTCACCGCTCCGGTCGCCTGGAGCCTGCTCTTCCTCCCGTACTCCGTGGCGCGGCTGCGCGGCGGGCGGATCGACCGGTTCGTGGTCGTGGTCCTCCTCGTGATCGCCGGCACCCTCTTCGCGCTCACCTACTCCGGAGCACGCGCGGCCGCGCTGCGCGACGTGGTCTCCGTCGTCTCCTTCCTCACTCCGTACCTGGCCGTCCGCGGGCTCGGCGACGGCGCCTGGCGTGTCGTCGGCCGCGCCCTCAACTGGGCGGCGCCCGTGTTCCTCCTCCAGGTGACGCTCACGATCCTCTTCCAGCTCGATCCCGTGCAGGAGACCGCCTACCTCCGGTGGCCGGAAGCGGTGCTGTTCTCCGACATCTACGTGCGGGACATCTTCACGACGTCCTTCAACAACGTCCTGCAGGAGAAGTCGGGAGGGTTCTTCCTCAACGGCAACATCGCCTCGATGTACATGGCCACGACCGGCGCGCTGGCCTTCGCCGTCTGGAGACGGCAGCGGGGGAGTCTCCTCCTGCTCGTCGCCGTCGCCGGGCTGGTCGGCGCCCTCTTCACGCTGTCCAAGACCGCGATCGTCCTCGCGATCGTCCTGCCCCTGCTGGTCGCCGCGATCCGCGGACTCAAGGGACGCAGCCTCGGTCCGGTCGCCTGGATGATCACCATCCCCTCCGGGATCACGGCCGTGTACGCCGTCGCCGTGTCCTTCCCGCAGCTGGCGGAGGCGGGCGTGCTCACGCTCGGGGCCCGCGGCGACTTCCTGCGCCTGGCTGCGAGCGCGTTCCCCGACAACTGGCTGCTGGGGCTGGGGTACGGCGGATGGCAGGAGCTGTGGCTGGCGCGCGGGTCGCAGTTCACCCAGCACAGCGAGCCGCGCCCGCCCCACAACCTCCTCGTCACCGCGTGGACCAACGGCGGGCTCCTGATCGCGCTCCCCGTCCTCGCGTTCCTCCTCCTCGCCACCGTCGCCGTCGTGCGCCTGCTCCTCCGGGTCGCCCGGAACGAGGCCGTCGCCGTCGGGGCGCTCGCCGTCGCCGTCCTCTGGACGTTCCTGCACGGAATGGCCGACAACACCACCTGGTTCGGCGATCAGCACTCGCTCGCGACGCTCGCCGTCTCCGTGGCGCTCGTGGGCGTCCTGTCGGCGGAGGCGCCCGCGCCGGGCCGAGTGCCTCACGGAAGCGCTCCGGCGGCCTCGGCCGGCACGGGTCGGGCGCCGCTGCGACGGCCGCCGAGCCCCGGCCTCGGGCGGCGCTGACGCGACCGCCGCGCCGCAGCCGGTCCGGACACGGACCGCGCCGGTATCATCGACCCGTTATGGCACGCATCTACGACTGCTCCGTCGACACGGACCTCCTGACCGGCACCCGTCTCGCGCGGACGGCCATCGGCCGCGGCGAGCTCGTGGTGATCCCCACCGACACCGTCTACGGCGTCGCGGCCAACGCGTTCGACGCCGCCGCGGTCCAGCGCCTGCTCGACGCGAAGGGACGGACGAGGCAGTCGCCGCCGCCCGTCCTGATCGGGGACGTGGCCGCCCTCGACGCCCTCGCCGAGAACGTGCCGGAGGCGGTGCGCGACCTCGCGCGCGAGTTCTGGCCCGGCGGGCTCACCATCGTCCTGCACGCCCAGCCCTCCCTGGTCTGGGACCTGGGCGAGACGCGCGGGACCGTGGCGCTGCGCATGCCGGACAACCCGGTGACGATCGAGCTCCTCGCCGAGACCGGTCCGCTGGCGGTCTCCTCCGCCAACCGCACGGGGCAGCCCTCGGCCACGACCGCACAGGAGGCGTTCGACCAGCTCGGCGACTCCGTCGACGTCTATCTCGACGCCGGCGCCGCAGGATCGCGCTACAGCGACCGCCCCGCGGGCGCCAGCGAGTCCTCGACGATCGTCGACGCGACAGCGCTGAGCTTCGAGGGCGGCACCCTGCGCATCCTGCGCCAGGGCGTCGTGTCGGCCGAGCGGATCCGCGAGGTCGTCGGAGACCTGCTGCCGGATCCGGACGCGCCCCGCGCCGAGACGTCGGAGCCCGACGCCTCCACGGCCGGCGCGGCGCAGGCCGGGTACCAGCAGGAGCCCGCCGAGACCGCGACCGGCAGCGACCCGTACGCCTTCGAGCGGACCCCGACCGCGCGCCCCGACTGGGCCTCCGGCGCCCGCCTGCAGGACGACTCCGCGCCCGGCGACTCCGCGCCCGTCGATTCCGCCGATGCGCCGGACACGGGCTCGTCGAGCACGAACGCGCCGACGCCCAACACCGGCACCGGCGCCGCCCGCACCGACTCCGCTCCGGGTGAGTAACCGGTGATCACCTTCGCCCTCGTCTCGCTCGCGGTCGCGCTCGTGACCGGAGCGCTGTCGTGGGTCATCTGGAAGCTGAGCCTGAAGTACCGGCTCTACCCGAAGATCCGCGTCAGGGACATGCACACGCGGCCGACCCCCCGCCTGGGCGGCATCGCGATGTTCCTCGGGATCCTCGTCGGCTTCGGCATCGCCTCCCAGCTGCCCTACTTCCGGCTGGTGTTCGCCAATCCCGAGCCGATCCTCGCGATCCTCGGCGCGAGCCTGCTCATCGTCCTCATCGGCGTCGCCGACGACATCTGGGACCTGGACTGGACCACGAAGCTGGCCGGTCAGCTGATCGCCGCCGGCCTGATCGCCTGGAAGGGCGTGCAGATCGTCTCCCTGCCGATCGGCGGCCTGACCGTCGGCTCGCCGTGGATGTCGCTGATCATCACCGTGCTCGCGATCGTCCTGGTCACCAACGCTCTCAACTTCATCGACGGCCTCGACGGCCTCGTGGCGGGCGTCGCCCTGATCGCCAACGGGGTCTTCTTCCTCTACAGCTACCTGCTGGTGCAGCAGACCTCGCCCACCGACTACTTCAACCTGGCCTCGCTCATCGCGGTCCTGCTCGTCGGCGCCTGCGCCGGATTCCTCCCCATCAACTGGCGTCCGGCGCGGATGTTCATGGGCGACAGCGGCGCACTGCTGATCGGGATGCTGATGGCCACCTCCGCGATCGCGGTCACCGGCCAGATCGACCCGGCCCAGCTCGCGGCGAAGGAGCTCCTGCCCGCGTTCATCCCGATCATCCTGCCGTTCGCGATCCTCGTGGTGCCGCTGATGGACTTCGGCCTCGCTGTGATCAGGCGCCTGCGCGCGGGAAAGTCGCCGTTCAGCGCCGACCGGAAGCACCTGCACCACCGCCTGCTCGACATGGGGCACTCCCACCTGCACGCCGTGCTGATCTTCTACGCGTGGACCGCCGTCGTCGCCGTCAGCTGCCTGCTGATGTTCGTGGTCGACGTGCTGTGGGTCCCGCTCGTCTTCCTCGGAGTCGGTCTGCTGGTCTGCACCGTCGTCACGCTCGCCCCGCTCAGCCGCCGCAAGCGGCTCGAGGCGGCGGCGCAGTCCGCGGAGGCCTCACCCGTCCTCGACCCCCTCGACCGCGCGTCCTCGACGGAGCTGCTCCGTCCGCCGGCCGGACTCCCGATCGACCGGGACACGACAGCGCCGACCACGGCGCGGAAGGAAGCATCATGACCGGAGCCTCCCCGGCCACCCCCCGTCCGCAGCCCGCGTCCGTCCCCGTCCTGCGCCGCGCGCTGGTCGTGGGCGGCCTCTTCGTGCTCGCCCTGGCCGTTCTCGGCACCGTCGTCGGCGGGATCGCCGCCGGGGGAGAGGGCGCGATCGGAGCCCTCCTCGGCGCGATCGTCGGCGGCGTGATGGTGCTCCTCACCGCCGCGAGCATCCTCGTCGCCAACCGCCTCGACATCGGCGGGTTCTTCGCCGTCGTCCTCGGCACGTGGCTCGCCAAGTTCGTGCTGTTCGTGATCGCCGCCCTGGTCCTGCGCGATCAGCCGTGGCTGAACAGCACCGCGATGTTCGTCACGATCATCGTCGCCGTCCTGGGGTCCCTGGTGATCGACGTCCTCGTCGTCTCGCGCTCGCGCATGCCGAACGTCAGCGACATCGCTCGATGAGGACGAGCCGAACGGTTCCTGAGAGGACCACGATTCGGCTCTCAGGCCGTTCTGTTGCTACAGTAGGGACGAATCCCGCAGGCGAACGTGTCCTCAGATCGTCTCATCGTTGATGGCGGTCGTCGAGCACGATCGCCGTCCGAGCGGAAAACCCCACCTTTCGTCGTCGCGAGAGCGTTGCGTCCGAATGATTCGATTCGGTCGGCTGCAACGTGCCACGCCCCGAATTCCAGGAGCTAGCGCTGTTTGCTAACGCTGTGACCCTGTTGGTCTCGTCCTCGACCGGTGAGAGTGACTTCCACACCCCGTCGATCTCCGAGTTCTTCCCGCCCGGTTTCCTCTTCGAGGGAACCCCTTTCGAGATCAACCGCGTCATGCTGGTCCGCTTCATCGCGGTCATCGCACTGATGCTGTTCTTCTGGCTCGGGACGCGCAAGCTGCGCCTCGTCCCCGGCCGCTTCCAGAACGTCGTCGAGCTCGCGTTCGACTTCGTCCGCGTCACCATCGCCAAGGACATCCTCGGCGAGAAGGACGCGCGCCGGTTCCTCCCGATCCTCGTGACGATCTTCTTCGCGATCATCTCGATGAACCTGACCGGCATCGTCCCGTTCCTGAACATCGCGGGGACCTCCGTGGTGGGCATGCCGCTCTTCCTCGGCCTGGTCGCCTACGTGACGTTCATCTACGCGGGCATCAAGGACCGGGGGATGGGCTTCTTCAAGAACGCCCTGTTCCCGCCCGGAGCGCCGTTCCTGATCTACTTCATCCTCACGCCGATCGAGCTGCTGCAGACGTTCATCATCCGTCCGCTCTCGCTCGCACTGCGGCTCGTGATGAACATGATCGTCGGCCACCTCCTGCTGGTGCTGTGCTTCTCGGCCACGCAGTTCTTCCTCTTCAGCTCCCAGATCGACCCGGGCTTCAAGCTCTTCGGCGTCGTGACCTTCGCCTTCGGCGGTGCGTTCACGCTCTTCGAGCTCCTCGTCGCCGTGCTGCAGGCCTACATCTTCACCCTCCTCGCTGCGGTCTACATCCAGTTGGCCGTCGCCGAGGAGCACTGACCCCACTACTCACGGGCTCCCGCCCGTTCTCACGATCACCCCACTGAAAGGACCCACTCGTGGACTCAGTCACCGTTCTCGCCGAACTCACCGGCAACATCGCGACGGTCGGTTACGGCCTCGCAGCGATCGGCCCCGGCATCGGTGTCGGCATCGTCGCGGGCAAGACCGTCGAGGCCATGGCGCGCCAGCCCGAGATGGCCGGCCGCCTCCAGACCACGATGTTCCTCGGCATCGCGTTCACCGAGGTGCTCGCGCTCATCGGCCTCGCCACCTACTTCATCTTCGCGGCGTAGTCGTGTTCAGCACCGCTGTGAACATCGCTGCGGAAGAAGGTGACGTCCCCGCGGTCATTCTGATCCCGGAGTTCTACGACTTCTTCTGGTCGGGGGTGATCTTCCTCATCCTGCTGTTCTTCTTCTGGAGGCTGGTCCTGCCGCGCCTGCAGAAGATGCTCGACGCGCGCTCCGCCGCGATCGAGGGGAACATCGCGAAGGCCGACGAGGCCCAGCGACAGGCCGAGGCCGCCCTCGAGAAGTACACCGCCCAGCTGGCCGAGGCCCGCGCCGAGGCCGGAGTGATCCGTGAGAAGGCGAACGCCGACGGCAACGCGATCGTGGCGGCGAAGAAGGAGCAGGCGCAGGTCGAGGCCGAGCGCATCCTCCACAACGCGCACGCCCAGATCGAGGCGGACCGTCAGGCCGCCGTGGTCTCGCTCCGCTCCGAAGTCGGAACCCTCGCCATCGACCTCGCCTCCGGCGTGATCGGCGAGAGCCTCAACGACGACGCGAAGGCGTCCGCGATCGTGGACCGCTTCCTCGCCGACCTCGAGGCCTCGGAGAAGGCGAACAACTGATGGGCAGCGCGTCCAGGCAGGCACTCGCATCGGCGAAGGCGGAGCTCTCCGCCCTCGCCGGTCAGGCGTCCCTCGACACGGCCCAGCAGCTCTTCGAGGCCGCACGGGTCATCGACGGCCAGGCGCAGCTGCGCGCGGCCCTCGCCGACCCGAGCGCCGACTCGAGCAGCAAGCAGGCTCTCGTCGCCCGCGTGTTCGGTCCCTTTGGCGAGCCGGCCAAGCGCCTGCTCACCGTGATCGTCGGCCACCGCTGGTCGAGCCCGAGCGACATGGTCGCCGGGGTCGAGGAGGTCGGGGTCCGCGCGATCGCGTCCTCCGCTCCGGAGGGCGTCAACCTCGAGAAGGAGCTCCACTCCTTCGGCGAGGTCGTCGCCTCCGACGCCCAGCTCGAGCTCGCGCTCGGCAGCAAGCTCGCCGCCGCCGACTCGAAGGTCGCGCTCGTGCAGCGCCTCCTCGAGGGCAAGGCCGCGGCCGAGACGCTGGCGATCCTCCGGCAGCTGATCGCGCACCCGCGCGGTCGCCGCATCCCGGAGCTCGTCCGCTTCGCAGCAAGCGTGGTCGCCGACCAGGGCGGGTTCATCCTCGCCACGGTCTCGGTCGCCGCACCGATCGCCCCCGAGCAGCTCGACCGGCTCCGCTCGGCGCTCACGCGCCAGTACAGCCGACCGGTCTCCGTCAACGTCGTGGTCGATCCCTCCCTCCTGGGCGGGATGCGCCTGCACGTCGGCGACGAGGTCATCGACGGAACCGTCTCCGCACGGCTGTCCGACCTGAAGCTCCAGCTCGCGTCCTGACGGGCGCACGTATCCTCAGAGGGCACTGCCCTCGACCCCCGCACCATCCAGGTCAGGCCCCGACGACCTCTTCGGCTCGCACGGACCCAACGAATAGGAATTCCCATGGCAGATATCACCATCAGCCCGGATGAGATCCGCGACGCGCTGAAGGACTTCGTCTCGTCGTACGAGCCGGGCAAGGCCTCCACCACCGAGGTCGGCTACGTCATCGACGCCGCCGACGGCATCGCCCACGTCGAGGGCCTCCCCGGCGTCATGGCCAACGAGCTCATCCGCTTCTCCAACGGCGTCCTGGGCCTGGCCCAGAACCTCGACGAGAACGAGATCGGCGTCGTCGTCCTCGGCGAGTTCTCCGGCATCGAGGAGGGCATGGAGGTCACCCGCACCGGCGAGGTCCTCTCGGTCCCCGTCGGCGACGGCTACCTCGGGCGCGTCGTCGACCCGCTCGGCAACCCGATCGACGGACTCGGCGAGATCGCCTCCGAGGGCCGCCGCGCCCTCGAGCTCCAGGCTCCCGGCGTCATGTCGCGCAAGTCGGTCCACGAGCCGCTGCAGACCGGCATCAAGGCCATCGACGCGATGATCCCGGTCGGCCGCGGCCAGCGCCAGCTCATCATCGGGGACCGCCAGACCGGCAAGACGGCCATCGCGATCGACACGATCATCAACCAGAAGGCCAACTGGGAGTCGGGCGACACGAACAAGCAGGTCCGCTGCATCTACGTCGCGATCGGCCAGAAGGGCTCGACCATCGCCTCGGTGAAGGGCGCGCTCGAGGACGCCGGAGCGATGGAGTACACGACCATCGTCGCGTCCCCGGCCTCCGACCCCGCCGGCTTCAAGTACCTCGCCCCCTACACCGGCTCGGCCATCGGCCAGCACTGGATGTACGGCGGCAAGCACGTCCTGATCATCTTCGACGACCTGTCGAAGCAGGCCGAGGCCTACCGCGCCGTGTCGCTCCTCCTGCGCCGCCCGCCGGGACGCGAGGCGTACCCGGGTGACGTCTTCTACCTGCACTCCCGTCTGCTGGAGCGCTGCGCGAAGCTGTCCGACGAGCTCGGCGCCGGCTCGATGACCGGTCTCCCGATCATCGAGACCAAGGCCAACGACGTCTCGGCCTACATCCCGACCAACGTGATCTCGATCACCGACGGCCAGATCTTCCTCCAGTCCGACCTCTTCAACGCCAACCAGCGTCCCGCGGTCGACGTGGGCATCTCGGTCTCGCGGGTCGGCGGCGACGCGCAGGTCAAGTCGATCAAGAAGGTCTCCGGCACGCTGAAGCTCGAGCTGGCGCAGTACCGCTCGCTCGAGGCCTTCGCGATGTTCGCCTCCGACCTCGACGCCGCCTCGCGCCGTCAGCTCGCCCGCGGCGCCCGCCTGACCGAGCTGCTCAAGCAGCCGCAGTACTCGCCGTACCCCGTCGAGGAGCAGGTCGTCTCGATCTGGGCCGGAACGAACGGCAAGCTCGACGAGGTCCCGGTCCCCGACGTGCTGCGCTTCGAGCGCGAGCTCCTGGACTACCTGGGCCGCAACACCCAGGTGCTGAACACCCTCCGCGACACCAACGTGCTCTCCGACGACACCGTCGCCGAGCTCAACCGTGCCGTCGACGGCTTCAAGCTGGAGTTCCAGACCGGTGAGGGCAAGCCGCTCGCCTCGGTCGGGCGCGAGGAGCACCAGGCCATCGCGGCCGACGAGGTCGGCCAGGAGAAGATCGTCAAGGGCCGTCGCTGACCAGCGGCACCCCGTCGATTCGCCACTTTTAGGACAACAGGAGACACATGGGAGCGCAACTCCGGGTCTACCGGTCGAAGATCCGCTCGGCCCAGACGACCAAGAAGATCACTCGGGCCATGGAGCTGATCTCGGCCTCGCGCATCCAGAAGGCGCAGAACCGCGTCGCTGCCGCGGCGCCGTACTCGAACGCGATCACGCGCGCCGTGTCCGCTGTCGCGACCTACTCGAACGTGGAGCACCCGCTCACGACCGAGCGCGAGAAGCTGGACACGGCCGCGATCGTGATCTTCACCTCCGACCGCGGCCTCGCCGGCGCGTTCTCCTCGAGCGTGCTCAAGGAGGCCGAGGAGCTGGCCGCGCTGCTGCGCAGCGAGGGCAAGGAGGTCGTCTTCTACCTGGTCGGCCGCAAGGCGAACGCGTACTTCTCGTTCCGGAAGCGGGCCAGCGTCCGCGTCTGGACGGGCGGCACCGACCAGCCCGTGTTCGAGACGGCGAAGGAGATCGCGGACGCGGTCGTCGAGTCGTACAACCTCGATGACGAGGAGGGCGGCGTGGACGAGATCCACCTCGTCTACAACCGCTTCGTCAGCATGGTCACCCAGCAGCCGACCGTCGTCCGGCTGCTGCCGCTCGAGGTCGTCGAGGGCGCCGAGGAGCAGAACAGCGAGCTGTACCCGCTCTACGAGTTCGAGCCCGACCCCGAGACGGTCCTCGACCGCCTCCTGCCCGTGTACGTCGAGAGCCGCATCTTCAACGCGATGCTGCAGTCGGCGGCCTCGGAGCACGCGGCACGCCAGAAGGCCATGAAGTCGGCGAGCGACAACGCGGACACGCTGATCAAGACCTACACGCGTCTCGCCAACAACGCCCGCCAGACCGAGATCACGCAGCAGATCGCCGAGATCGTCGGCGGCGCCGACGCCCTGTCCTCCTCCAAGTAAGAGGGCTCCGCTCCACACAGTTTCGACTCCGCCCTCCGGGAGCGGTGAGACCACAGAAGGAAGTAGCAATGACACTGACCGCACCTGAGGCGGCGACCGGGACGTCGGGCGGGGCCATCGGCCGCATCGCCCGCGTCACCGGCCCCGTCGTTGACATCGAGTTCCCCCACGACGCGATCCCCGAGGTCTACAACGCGCTCTACACGCACGTCGAGGTCGAGGGCGTCTCGAGCAAGCTGACCTTCGAGGTCGCGCAGCACCTGGGCGACGACCTCGTCCGGGCCATCTCCCTGAACCCCACCGACGGACTCGTCCGCGGCCAGGAGGTCCACGACACCGGCCTGCCGATCTCGGTCCCGGTCGGCGACGTGACCAAGGGCAAGGTCTTCAACGTGATCGGCGAGGTGCTCAACGCCGACGCCGACGGGAAGATCAACGGCGAGTCGTTCGAGATCACCGAGCGCTGGCCGATCCACCGCAAGCCCCCGCAGTTCGACCAGCTCGAGTCCAAGACCGAGCTGTTCGAGACCGGCATCAAGGTCATCGACCTGCTCACTCCGTACGTGCAGGGCGGCAAGATCGGCCTGTTCGGCGGCGCGGGCGTCGGCAAGACCGTCCTCATCCAGGAGATGATCCAGCGCGTCGCGCAGGACCACGGTGGAGTGTCGGTGTTCGCCGGCGTCGGCGAGCGCACCCGGGAGGGCAACGACCTCATCGCCGAGATGGAGGAGGCGGGCGTCTTCGACAAGACCGCGCTCGTCTTCGGCCAGATGGACGAGCCGCCGGGAACGCGTCTGCGCGTCGCCCTGTCGGCACTGACCATGGCGGAGTACTTCCGCGATGTGCAGAAGCAGGACGTGCTGCTCTTCATCGACAACATCTTCCGCTTCACGCAGGCCGGCTCGGAGGTGTCGACCCTCCTGGGCCGCATGCCCTCCGCGGTGGGCTACCAGCCGAACCTCGCCGACGAGATGGGTGTGCTCCAGGAGCGCATCACCTCGACGCGCGGACACTCGATCACCTCGCTGCAGGCGATCTACGTCCCCGCCGACGACTACACGGACCCGGCGCCGGCGACCACCTTCGCCCACCTCGACGCGACCACCGAGCTCTCCCGCGAGATCGCGTCGAAGGGCCTCTACCCGGCAGTCGACCCGCTCACGTCCACCTCGCGCATCCTCGACCCCCGCTACCTGGGCGCCGACCACTACCGCGTGGCGACGAACGTGAAGCAGATCCTGCAGAAGAACAAGGAGCTGCAGGAGATCATCGCGATCCTCGGTGTCGACGAGCTGTCGGAGGAGGACAAGATCACGGTGTCGCGTGCGCGCCGGATCCAGCAGTTCCTCTCGCAGAACACCTACATGGCGAAGAAGTTCACGGGTGTCGAGGGCTCGACCGTCCCGCTGAAGGACACGATCGAG
Source organism: Rathayibacter sp. AY1C4 (assembly GCF_002932195.1). Lineage (NCBI taxonomy): Bacteria > Bacillati > Actinomycetota > Actinomycetes > Micrococcales > Microbacteriaceae > Rathayibacter > Rathayibacter sp. AY1C4. The sequence continues at coordinate 92,149 of NZ_PSWE01000011.1, forward strand.
TCGTTCGACGCGATCACCAAGGGCGAGTTCGACCACGTGGCCGAGCAGGCGTTCTTCAACGTCGGCTCGATCTCGGACGTCGAGGAGAAGTGGACCCAGATCCAGAAGGAGAACGGCTGATCATGGCCGGGACCCTGAAGGTCAGCGTCGTGTCCGCGAACGCCGAGGTGTGGTCCGGAGAGGCGAAGCAGCTCACGGCTCGCACCGTCGAGGGCGAGATCGGCATTCTCGCCGGCCACGAGCCGATGCTCGCGATCCTCGCCACCGGCGAGGTGCGCGTCACGGCCCTGGACGGCACGCGTCTCACCGCGCAGGCCGACGACGGCTTCCTGTCCGTCGAGAACGACGTGGTGACCGTGGTCGCCCGTCAGGCATCGCTGGTCTAGTACACCGCCGCTCACCGCGGCACGGAGGGGCCGGACGATCATCGCGATCGTCCGGCCCCTTCGTCGTGCCGCCCGTCCCTCTTCTCCGAAGGAGTCCTGTGCACGTCCTGCTGCCACCGTCCGAGACGAAGCGCGACGGCGGCGACGAGCCGTTCGTGCTCGAGTCGCTCGCCTTCCCCGAGCTCCACGCGAAGCGGCGCGAGCTGGCGGAGGCGCTGATCGCGCTGGCCGGGGACCGCGAGCTCTCGGCCGGGGCGCTGAAGCTCGGTCCGCGTCAGCTCGGCGAGATCGATCGCAACGCGGGGCTCGCGACCGCGGCAGGTCTCCCCGCGGTCGACCGCTTCGACGGGGTGCTGTTCGATGCGCTCGACGCGCGCAGCCTCGATTCCGGTGCACGGGAGGTGCTCGGTCGGACGGCGATCGTGCAGTCCGCGCTCTGGGGGCCGATCCGCGCCCTCGACCTGATCCCTGCATACCGTCTGTCCCACGACTCCCGTGTGCCGGGCAGACCGCTCAAGCGGTGGTGGGCGGCGGAGGCCGGGCGGGTGCTGAGCGCGCTCGACGGGCTCGTCCTCGATCTGCGGAGCGAGGCGTACGCGGCGCTCGGACCGGTCCCTGCGGGCGAGGGGCGGTTCTTCGTCCGCGTCCGCTCGCGCGGGGCCGACGGCGTCCTCCGGTCGCTGAACCACTTCAACAAGCAGGGCAAGGGACGCTTCGTCAGGGCGCTGGCGGAGGACCGGGTGGCGACGGAGTCGCTCGGCGAGCTCTCGGCGTGGGCGGCCGGGCGCGGGTTCCTGCTCGCCGAGAACCGGCACACGGGAGAGCTCGACCTCGTCGTGCCGGAGTCGTAGGCGTCAGCGTCGGCGCCAGCAGCCGGTGAGGTGGTCGTCGACGACTCCGGCCGACTGCATCAGCGCGTACGCGGTGGTCGGTCCGACGAAGCGGAGCCCAGCGGCCTTCAGCGCTCGCGCGAGCGCCGTCGACCCGGGCGTCGTCGCAGGGACGTCGGCGGCTCGGACCACCCGGTCCTCGACGTCCGGATCGTGGAAGGACCACACGAGCTCGTCGAGCGCGCCCTCGCCTCTCTGCTCCAGGAGCGCGAGCACGGCCCGGGCGTTGTCCCGGGTGGCGATGATCTTCGCGCGGTTCCGGATGATGCCGCTGTCCTCCATCAGCCGCTCGACATCGGTGTCGTCGTACCGGGCGACGCGGGCCGGATCGAAGCCGTCGAAGGCCTCGCGGAACCTCGGCCGCTTGCGGAGGATCGTGATCCAGGAGAGGCCGGACTGGAACGCCTCGAGGGAGATCTTCTCGAACAGCAGGCGATCTCCGTGCAGCGGGGTGCCCCATTCCTCGTCGTGGTAGCGGCGGTACTCCGGATCCGCGCCGCTCCAGGCGCAGCGGACCAGGCCGTCCTCTCCCTCGACGAGTCCGTCGGCCGTGCTCATCGGTGGGGGATCCCCTCGTGATCGAGAAGCCAGGCTTTCGTGGCGACGCCCTCGCCCGCGCTGAAGCCGGTGATCCGTCCGTCGCTCGCGAGGACGCGGTGGCAGCCCACGATGATCGGCACCGGGTTCGCACCTACCGCTCCGCCGATCGGCCGGCCCGCCCGGGGGCGACCGGCGGCCGTGCCCAGTGCGCCGTAGGAGGTGATCTCCCCGAAGCCCAGAGCCTGGAGCCGCTGCCAGATCTCGAGCTGGAAGGGCGTGCCGCGCAGAGCGACCGGCAGATCGAAAGAGCGGCGGGTCCCGTCGAAGTACTCGTCCAGCTGCTCGACGGCCCGCAGGAGCACCGGGAGGTCCGACTCCGGGAGGTGCTCGTGCGGGAGCAGACCGGCCTGCTCGATGGCGAGCGAGACGATCGCATCGCCGTCGCTGCCCACCTCGATGCGGCCGAGGGGGCTCGTCGTCCGTCGGACGTGAAGGGGAGTCGTTCTCATGCGTCGAGAGTATCCGCGGGACTCCCCACCGACCGGCGGGAATCGGACACCGGTGCAGAACTCGGCCGATCGGTCCCTGTGGAGGGATTCCTGGCCGGAGGGCGCCATCCGAGCGCCGGCGATTCGGTGTCGATGGGACCTCTCCCTCCACAGGCGGCGATCTCGAGATCCTTCCGATGATCCCGAGGGCCGTCGCTCCCGGCGGGTGCGAGGGTCGGCAGGATCGCAGCATGACCTCCTCAGCGATCTTCCTCCACCCCGCTCCCGCTTCGCGTGTCCCGGCCTCACCCGACGACGCCGCCCTGTTCCACGCCGCTCACGGGTCCCGGCGGGGTGCGGCCGAGGCGAGCCTCGTGCTCGTCCCGTTCCGGGCCGGCGCGCCGAGCGGCTCGCTCCGCTTCGAGCTGTCGGGGGCGGATCCGTCCCTGATCGCGCGGGCCAGCCTCGGTGCGCTCGGCCGGTTCGGGCGGGTGCAGCGAGCACTCGCGCTGGTGCATCCCGGCGAGGCGGGTCCGGAGTCGTGCGAGGGACTCGTCGCCGCCCTCGAGGAGCGTGCGCGCCGGCTCCCCGGCCTCGCCCTCCGCGTCGCCGTGCTCCCGTCGTCCGGCCGCGACGACGGGCTCGAGGCCGGCGACCGGGACGACCCGCGAGCGGTGGCCGCCGCGGTCGACCGTCTCCTCGACCGCCACCCGCGGGCCGAACTGCCCGACGTGCTGTTGCACGGCGTCGACGACCTCGTCCGGCGAGCTCTCACCGGTCCCGATCCCGAGGTCCGGCCTGCGGGCCTGGCTGCGCTCGTCGTGGCCGTGCAGCGCAGCCGCGGTGCGGACCGCGTGCTGCGGTCGGCGCGGAGCGGTGACCCCGGCGCGGCGGGAGCGCTCGCCCCGCTGCTCCGCCGTGCCGCCGTCGTCGCACCCGCGAGCGAGCGAGCCGGAGTGCTCGTCCTCCTCGCGCGGATCCTGGCCGGTGAGGGCCGTGCCGACGAGGCCGGACGGCTCGCCGACGAGGCCGTCGCTCTCGATCCGCACCACGCAGGTGCGCGCCGGGTCGCGGCCGCACTCGCCGCCGATCGGCGGGAGCGCGCCGCGTGAGGTCGCTAGAGCCGCGACCAGGCCTCGGTGAGAACGCTCCGGAGGATCTGCTCGATCTCGTCGAACTCGCGCGGGCCGATGGTGAGCGGCGGTGCGAGCTGCACGACGGGATCGCCTCGGTCGTCCGCCCGGCAGTACAGCCCCGCGTCGAAGAGCCCCTTCGAGAGGAATCCGCGCAGCAGCCGCTCCGACTCGTCCTCGTCGAACGTCTCCTTCGTCGCCTTGTCCTTCACCAGCTCGATGCCGAAGAAGTAGCCGTCGCCCCGGACGTCGCCGACGATCGGCAGGTCGAGCAGCTTCTCGAGCGTGGACCGGAAGACGGGCGAGTTCTCTCGCACGCGCTCGTTCAGGCCCTCCTCCTCGAAAATGTCGAGGTTCTCGAGCGCGACCGCGGCCGAGACGGGGTGGCCGCCGAAGGTGTAGCCGTGCGGGAAGACGACCTGACCGTGGCGGAAGGGCTCGTAGATCCGATCGCTGACGATCGTCGCGCCGATGGGGGAGTAGCCGCTGGTCATCCCCTTCGCGCAGGTGATCATGTCCGGCACGTAGCCGTACTCGTCGCAGGCGAACATGTGCCCGATACGGCCGAACGCGCAGATCACCTCATCGGACACCAGCAGCACGTCGTGCTTGTCGCAGATCTCGCGGACCCTCTGGAAGTACCCGGGAGGGGGCGGGAAGCAGCCGCCCGAGTTCTGCACGGGTTCCAGGAACACGGCGGCCACCGTGTCCGGCCCCTCGAACTCGATCATCTCCTCGATGCGGTTCGCCGCCCACAGGCCGAACGCCTCGAGGTCGTCGCCGTGCTCGGGAGCCCGGTAGAAGTTGGTGTTGGGGACACGGAAGCCGCCCGGCACCAGCGGTTCGAACATCGACTTCATCCCGGGGATGCCCGTGATCGCGAGCGCTCCCTGGGGAGTGCCGTGATACGCGACCGAGCGCGAGACGACCTTGTGCTTGCCCGGCTTGCCCTGCAGCTTCCAGTAGTGCTTGGCGAGCTTGAACGCCGTCTCCACCGCCTCGCCGCCGCCGGTCGAGAAGAAGACCCGGTTCAGGTCGCCCGGCGCGTGGTCGGCGAGCCGGTCGGCCAGCTCGATCGCCGAGGGGGTCGCGTAGGACCAGAGCGGGAAGAAGGAGAGCTCGGACGCCTGCTTCGCCGCGGCCTCCGCCAGTCGGCGCCGCCCGTGTCCCGCATTGACGACGAAGAGGCCGGACAGGCCGTCGAAGTACTTGCGCCCGGTGCTGTCCCAGATGTGGTGTCCCTCGCCGCGCGTGATGATCGGCACGCCCGCGCCGGAGTCCATCGTCGACTGACGGGTGAAGTGCATCCAGAGGTGGTCCTTCGCCTTCTTCTGCAGGGAGGCGTCGTCGATCCCCCCAGGCGCGTCGGTCCCGCGGACGGGATCGCCCGACTCGAGGCCGGAGGTCGAGAAGGCTGTCTCGGTGGTCATCTTTTACCGCGTTCCCCAGTTGTAGAACTGCTTGTGGAGCTTCAGATAGACGAAGGTCTCGGTCGAGAGCACGCCGGGAAGCGACCGGATCTCCTGGTTGAGCAGGGCGATCAGATCGTCGTCGTTCTCGCACACGACCTCGGCGAGGATGTCGAAGGAGCCGGCCGTCAGCACGACGTAGTCGACGGCGGGGATGGAGGCGAGCCGGTCCGCGACGTCGCGGGTGTCGCCGGTGACGCGCACACCGATCATCGCCTGGCGGTAGAAGCCGAGCTGCATCGGATCCGTCACCGCGACGATCTGCATGACGCCCGACTCGGTGAGCTTCTGCACCCGCTGCCGGACGGCCGCCTCGCTCAGGCCCACGGCCTTGCCGATCTCGGCGTACGAGCGCCGACCGTCGGCCTGCAGCTGCTCGATGATCGCCTTCGACACCTCGTCGAGCTGGACAGGACGCTGAGAGGGCGGGCGAGACGGGGCCATGCGGCGATTCTGGCAGTCCTCGAGTGCCCGGGCAAGTGGATCCGCACGTCGGAGCTCGCTCCGGCATCGGATCCGGTGGTCTGAGCGTGGTCCCGTCTGCGCGACGGACATCGGGCGACAGCGATGGCGGCCGGCTCGGCGGAGGGCCGTCAGCGACTACCATCGGGAGGCGGCCGGGCACCCCTGGAGCCGGCGGTCACGGGCCGTCGGACCGGACGGCTGCGGGCCACGGGGATGCGAGGAGCAGCGATGACGCAGATCGGCCGCAGCCGCGCGTCCGTCACCGTCCCCGTCTCCGCCTGGAGCTCCGACGCACCCTCGGCCGAAGTCACCCTCGGCTGGGCCGCGCGCACCGAGACCGGCCACGTGCGCAGCGCGAACGAGGACAGCTACCTCGCCAAGAGCCCGCTCTTCGCTGTCGCCGACGGGATGGGCGGGCACGCGGCAGGAGAGGTCGCCAGCGACGCGGTCGTGTCGCGCCTGTCCACCGCGGCGCTCGGCGCGACCGTCGGAGCGGAGGAGATCGACCGGGCGCTTCGGGAGGCGGTCGGGGACATCGCCCGGCAGTCGCACACGGCCGACGTCGGCACCGGGACCACGGTCACCGGGATCGCGCTCACGGTGGTCGGGGGAGAGCCCTACTGGTCCGTCTTCAACATCGGCGACTCGCGCGTGTACCTGAGCGTCGCCGGGACCCTCGTGCAGCTCACCGTGGACCACTCCATCGTCCAGGAGCTGGTCGACGCGGGCCTGATCTCCCGCGACGAGGCCGACGTGCATCCGCACAGCAACGTGATCACCCGCGCGGTCGGCTTCCACGAGGCGCCCGTCCCCGACTACCGGCTCGTGCCCGTCCTCGCCGGATCGCGTCTGCTGATCTGCTCGGACGGACTCACGAAGGAGCTGACCGATGCCGGCGTCGGCCACCTGCTCACCGGCACCGGCTCCGCTCAGGAGGCGGCCGACGCCCTGGTCGACGCCGCGCTGGACAACGGCGGGCGCGACAACGTCACCGTGATCGTCGTCGACGTCCTCGCGGTCACCGGCGACGAGGAGGCCGGCGCACCGGTCTGACGAGCAGCGCTCCGGCACGGGACGGCCGCGGCGGCGGTGCCGCCGGACCGCCCGCACGTGCCGAACGGCCGTACGACGGTCCTGCGCCTGCCGGTTCGCGTCGGGTTCGGCCGGCTCGAGGCTCCCCGCGCCGGCGCTGGGTACGATGGTGAGCGGAAGGGCGTTCTCGGTGATCTGCAGCACGTGTGGCTCCAACCTCGCTCCCGGGGCGATCCTCTGCGGCGAGTGCGGTTCGTCGGTGGCGGCGCATGCCACGACGGGTGCGTCCCGCCCCTCGTCCTCCGGCGACACGACGGTCCTCGACCCGTCCCGCCGTGCCTGGCTGCCGGGCCTGGCCCCCGGCCGGCACCGGCGTCCCGCCCCCGGCGCACCGATGGCGCCGCCCTCGCAGGGGCTCGTGCGCCTCAGCTTCGCGACCGGGCAGCACGCGATCGTGACCGGCAACGGCCTGATCGGACGCCAGCCGCTCCCGGACCCCAACGAGACGTTCCGGCACATCCTCGCGATCCCGGATCCGTCGCGATCCCTCTCCAAGACCCACCTCGAGTTCGGCTTCGACGAGGGCGGGCTCTGGGTCAGGGACCGCTGGTCGGCCAACGGGTCCGTGCTGGTCGCGCCGACCCAGGCGCCGCTCCCGCTCGAGGCCGGCCGCCGCTACCGCGCGAAGCTCGGCAGCCGGATCCTGCTCTCCTCGGTCGAGATGGCGGTCGAGCGCGTCGACGGGTCCGCCGGCGGCTCGGGACGCCCGCCCCTCACCCGCTGACGGCACGGCCTCCGGGGACCGAATCGGCGGTCGACACGGCCTCCGGGTGCGGAATTCGTGACGATCATGTTTCCGGATGAGCGTTCTCCTCCGTTCGCCGTGACAGGCGGATGAGCGCTGTGCCAGTATTTCCCCACGTTCGGCCCTCGAGGCACGAGCCCCGACGCAGTCAGGAGCCCCCGCCATGACCCGTCCCCTCCCGAGGGATCCCGTCCTCCGCCGGGCCGTCGCCGCGGCACGCTCGCACGAGCGCGAGCGCCGGGCGGTCCTCTCGCGTCGGGCGGTCCTCGGCGGGATCGGCCTCGGAGCGGGTGCCCTCGCCCTGGCCGCCTGCGCCCCGCAGACCCGTGCCGCTCCGACCGCCGCCGCCGACGGATCGGCCGGCGACCCGCGCCTGGTGTGGGACAACTGGCCCGCCTACATGGACGAGGACGACGACGGGAACCACCCCACGCTCCAGGGCTTCGAGGAGCAGACGGGAATCGCGGTGACCTACAACGTCGCCGTCGACGACAACAACTCGTACTACGGCAAGGTGAAGGATCAGCTCGCGCTCGGGCAGTACATCGGCGCCGACACGGTCTGCCTGACGGAGTGGATGGTCTCGCGCCTGGTCCGCCGCGGCTACGTGCAGGAGCTCGACCACGCGAACATCCCGAACATCGCCAACCTCACCCCCTCGCTGGCGAACCCCGACTTCGATCCGGGCCGCCGGCTCTCCCTCCCGTACCAGGCGGGGTTCTCGGGCATCTGCTGGAACAGGGAGAAGCTGCCGAAGGGCCTCTCGAGCATCGAAGATCTGTGGGATCCGTCGCTCCGCGGCCGCGTCGGCGTGCTGAGCGAGATGCGCGACACGATCGGGCTCATCATGCTCGCTCAGGGGACGGACATCGCCGGCTCCTGGGGCGACGATGAGTACATGAACGCGATCGACGTCTTCCGCGAGCAGGTCGACGCCGGACAGATCCGCAACATCAAGGGGAACGCGTACCTCAACGACCTGCAGAACGAGGACACCCTCGCGGCGATCTGCTGGTCCGGCGACATCACCCTGATCAACGCCGAGGCCGGCGACAAGTGGGAGTTCGCCTTCCCCGACTCGGGCGGCGCGCTCTGGAACGACACCTTCGTGGTCCCGATGGGCTCCGAGCGCAAGGCGAGCGCCGAGGCCCTGATGAACTACTACTACGAGCCCGAGGTCGCCGCCGAGGTGGCCGCCTGGGTCAACTACATCACCCCCGTGGATGGAGCGAAGGACGTCATGGAGAGCATCGATCCGGAGCTGGCCGAGAACCAGCTGATCTTCCCCGACGAGGACACGCTCGCGCAGGCGCACGTGTTCCGGACCCTGACCGCCGCGGAGGAGAAGGAGTACCAGGCCGAGTTCCAGAAGGTGCTCCTGGGCATCTGATGGCGATCGGGACCTTCGCCGAGAGCGGCGCCGACCTCCAGCTGGTCGGGATCAGCAAGCAGTACCCGGGCTTCACGGCCATCGACTCCCTGGACCTCACCATCCCGGCGGGCTCCTTCTTCGCCCTGCTGGGCCCCTCGGGCTGCGGCAAGACGACGACGCTGCGCCTGGTCGCCGGGCTCGAGGAGCCCTCCGCCGGCCGGATCCTCATCGGCGGGCGGGACGTCACCGAGACGAAGACGTACCAGCGGCCCGTCAACACCGTGTTCCAGTCGTACGCGCTGTTCCCGCACATGTCGATCCTCGAGAACGTCGCCTTCGGCCTGAAGCGGCGGAGGATCGCCGACCCCGTCGGCAAGGCGCACGAGGCGCTCCGTCTGGTCGAGCTCGACCACCTCGCCCAGCGCCGCCCCGCGCAGCTCTCCGGTGGTCAGCAGCAGCGGGTCGCCCTCGCGCGCGCCCTCGTCAACCGGCCCGCCCTGCTCCTGCTCGACGAGCCGCTCGGCGCCCTCGATCTCAAGCTCCGCCGGCAGATGCAGCTGGAGCTCAAGTCCATCCAGGAGGAGGTGGGCCTCACCTTCCTCCACGTCACGCACGACCAGGAGGAGGCCATGACGATGGCCGACACCGTCGCGGTGATGAACAAGGGCAGGATCGAGCAGATGGGCGCGCCGGAGGAGCTCTACGAGCTCCCGCGCACCGCGTTCGTCGCGAACTTCCTCGGCCAGTCCAACCTCTTCACGGGTGAGGTGGTCGGCAGCACCGACCGCGCACTCACCGTCGACGCGGGCGGGCACCGGATCGTCGTGCCCGTCGCCCGCTGCGCCCGCACGAGCGGGGAGATCACGGTCGGCGTCCGCCCCGAGAAGCTCCTGCTGCTGACGCAGGAGCCGCCGGCGGACTCCGGCCGGAACGTGCTCGGGCCCGGCCGAGTGGTCGACGTCTCCTTCAGCGGGGTCAGCACCCAGTACACGATCCGGATGCCGGGCCTGGGCCCGGTGGTCGTCTTCGCGCAGAACATGGTCTTCGGGCCGGTCGTCGGCGAGGGAGCGGAGGTGTGGGTCGGCTTCAGCACCGAGCACGGCTTCGGACTCGCGGACGAACCGGGCTCGGTCCCGCGCTTCGAGGCGGACGACTCCACCAGCGCCATCGCCGTGCAGCGCCGGGGGCTCCTGGCCGGTCGCAGCGGGGGAGCGTAGGCATGGCCTTCGCCGCCTTCGCCACGGGGCAGGCGGATCCTCAGGACGCTCCGGTCCGCCGGCGGTCGACGGTCGCGCTCGTCCTGCTGCTGCCGGGCATCGCCTACATGCTGCTGTTCTTCCTGGCGCCGCTGATCTCGCTCGTGCTCACGTCCTTCCAGGCCGAGGTGCCGGACGGGGACATCGGCGAGTACGCCCCCGGGTTCGCCTGGCAGAACTACCTCGTGGTGATGGGCGACTACTGGCCGCACGTGCTCCGCTCCTTCGGCTACGCGCTGATCGCGACGGTGCTCGCGCTGGTGATCAGCTACCCGCTGGCCTACTTCATCGGAGTGAAGGCGCGGCCCTGGCCGCTGCTGCAGAACCTGCTCCTCACGCTGGTGATCGCGCCCTTCTTCATCAGCTTCCTGCTCCGGACGCTGGCGTGGAAGCAGATCCTCGCGGACGAGAGCCCGCTCGTGCAGGCGCTCAAGGCCGTGGCGGTCCTGCCGAGCGACGGCCACCTCACGGGGACGCCGATCGCCGTGATCTTCGGCATCACCTACAACTTCATCCCGTTCATGACGCTGCCGCTGTACACGACGCTCGAGCGCCTCGACGTACGCTTCCTGGAGGCAGGGTCGGATCTCTACGCGCACCCCGCCTCCGTGTTCTGGAGCGTGACCGTCCCCCTGTCGATGCCGGGCATCGTCTCCGGCACGCTGCTGACGTTCATCCCCGCGGCGGGCGACTACATCAACGCGAGCCGGGACTTCCTCGGCTCGTCGCAGACCTCGATGGTGGGCAACGCGATCGAGGCGAACTTCCTCACGCTCGAGAACTACCCGGCGGCCGCCGCGCTCTCGATCGTGCTGATGGCCGTGATCCTGGTCATCGTCGGCTTCTACGTGAAGCGCAGTGGAACGGAGGACCTCCTGTGACCGCGACGGCCGACCGTCCGCTCGCGAGCGCCCAGGAGGCGCTCGGCGCGTCGCCCCCCGCCCCGATCCGGGGCCGCCGCCGCTTCCGGGGCCTCGGGCTCGGCGTCTACACGGCGCTGGCGCTGCTCTTCCTGCTCATCCCTATCGGGTACACCTTCGTCTTCTCCTTCAACGACTCGGGGAAGAGCAACCTCGCCTGGCGCGGGTTCACCCTCGACAAGTGGGTGTCGGCCTGGACCAGTGAAGAGGTGATGACCGCCTTCGGGAACAGCCTGCTGGTCGGTGTGATCGCCACCGTGCTGGCCACTGCGCTCGGCACCATGATCGCCATCGCGCTCGTGCGGTTCCGCTTCCGGTTCCGGTCGGCGATCAGCCTGCTGCTGTTCCTCCCCATGGCGACTCCGGAGGTGGTGCTCGGAGCCGGCCTCGCCGCGCAGTTCCTCAGCGTGGGCGCCGAGAAGGGGCTGGTCACGATCGTGCTGGCGCACACGATGTTCTGCATCAGCTTCGTCGTGGTCACCGTGAAGGCGCGGGTGGCGAGCCTGGACCCGAAGCTGGAGGAGGCGGGACGCGACCTCTACGCGTCGCCGAACCAGGTCTTCTGGCGGATCACCTTCCCGCTGCTGCTGCCCGGCATCCTCGCCGCGGCGCTGCTCTCGTTCGCGCTGAGCTTCGACGACTTCATCATCACGAACTTCAACTCCGGATCGGTCACCACGTTCCCGAAGTACATCTACATCGCGGCGGCGCGCGGCATCCCGGCGGAGGCGAACGTCATCGCATCGGCGGTGTTCGTCCTGGCGATCCTCGTGGTGGTGATCACGCAGGTCTCCGCGGCGGCCCGGGCGAAGCGCCTCGCGCGCGAGCAGTAGCTCAGGGCGTGCCGGGACGTGCGGTCAGACGTAGGAGGCGCGGATCGCGCCGACCGGGCGCCCGCCGCCCGACACGACCGGGTTCAGCCGCACCAGCACGTCGTTCGCCGCGGTCCGGTCCACCGCGTCCGCCTCGACCAGGAGCTTCAGCGCGACCACGGTCGCGGCGCGGAGGCTCCCGTCGAGGATCTTCAGGGCGACGGTGGTGCCGTCGGGCGAGGCCATCACGAGCACGCCCTCGGCGCCGAGCTTGGCGACCAGGCCCAAGCGCTCGATCACGACGGTGTTGTCCCGGCCCGGGCCGTCGATCGCCCACGCGTTCTCGAGGATCGCGGCCGTGAGGACGCCGGCCTGGCGGTAGAGGCCGAACGGTGAGGCGGGGGAGGAGGACACGATCCGCGAGACGCCCTTCGCCAGCGCGGTCAGAGGAAGGGCGTGCACGGGAGCTCCGCAGCCGTCGATCCCCGAGGCCACGACGCGCTCGCCGGTGAGGCGCTCGATCGTGTCGACGATGTGCTGCTGCAGCGGGTGCGTCCGCTCGAGGTAGTCCTCGGTGCTCCAGCCGTTCTGCACGCAGGCCAGCAGCATCGCCGCGTGCTTGCCCGAGCAGTTCATGTAGAGCGGGTCCGGAGTCGCGCCCGCCCGCAGCAGCTGAGCGCGGGTCCCGGAGTCGCCGGGCCAGTCGGCCGGGCACTGCAGGGCGGTGTGGTCCAGGCCGGCGCGGAAGAGCAGGTTCTGCACCAGCGCCACGTGCTGGGGGATGCCGGCGTGGCTCGCGGTGGCGATGACCGCCTCCGCGCCGTTCAGCTCGACTCCGGCGGTCATCACCGCGAGGGCCTGGAACGGCTTGAGGCAGGAGCGGGGGAAGACGGGAGCCGTCGGGGTGCCGAGGCTGCGGGCGACGCGGCCCTCGGAGTCGAGGAGGACGGCGGAGCCGGCGTGGCGCGACTCGACGAACCCGGATCGCTCGACGACGGCCAGCTCGACGGACTCGGCGACGGTGAAGGTTCCTGCTGGCATCCCCCCATCCTGCCCGATGCGTGGACCGGTCCCGCGCTCCCGGAGACGCCGAAGGCCACCGGGGAGCGCCTCGGCGCCCGCGGTGGCCTTCGGAGGATCGCGCCTAGAGGGTGGCGAACGCGTCGGCGATGACCGACACGGCGTCGTCGAGCAGCTCGTCGGTGAGGGCGAGGCTCGGCAGGAAGCGGACCACGTTGCCGTAGGTGCCGGCGCTCAGCACGAGGACCCCGTGCTGGGCGGCGTAGTCGATGATCGCCTGGACCGCGACGGCGTTCGGCTCCTTCGTGGTGCCGGCGGTGCCGGGCTGCACGAGCTCCATCGCCATCATCGCGCCGATGCCGCGGACGTCGCCGATGATGTCGTAGCGCTCCTGCAGGCCTCGCAGCGCCGCGCCCAGGCGTGCGCCGATCCGGTCGGCCTCGGCGAGGAGGCCCTCGCGCTCGATGCGCTCGAAGACCGCGACGGCGGCGGCGGCGGCGACGGGGTTCCCGCCGAAGGTGCCGCCCAGTCCGCCGGCCTGCGCCGAGTCCATGATCTCGGCGCGGCCAGTCACGCCCGCGAGCGGCAGGCCGCCGGCGATGCCCTTGGCCGAGAGGACGAGGTCGGGGACGAGGCCGAGGTGCTCGCTGGCGAACCAGGCGCCGGTGCGGGCCATGCCCGACTGGATCTCGTCGGCGACGAAGACGATGCCGTTGGCCGTGCACCACTCCTGCAGTGCCGGGAGGAAGCCGTCGGCGGGGACCATGAAGCCGCCCTCGCCCTGGATGGGCTCGGCGACGAGGCAGGCCAGGGCGGACGCGCCGACGGTCTTCTCGAGGTACGAGATCGCGCGCTGGGCGGCCTCGGCTCCCGACAAGCCGTCGTGGTACGGGTACGAGCTCGGCGCACGGTGGACGTCGCTGGCGAAGGGTCCGAAGCCCAGGCCGTAGGGAAGCGCCTTGAAGTTCATGGCCATCGTGAGGTTCGTGCGTCCGTGGTACGCGTGGTCGAGCACCGCGACGCCGGGGCGGCCGGTGTGCTTGCGCGCGATCTTGACGGCGTTCTCGACCGCCTCGGCACCGGAGTTGACCAGGACGGTCTTCTTGGCGAAGTCGCCGGGGGTGTGCTGGGCCAGCAGCTCCGCGACGCGGATGTAGGGCTCGTACGGAGTGACGGTGAAGAGGGTGTGCGTGAGGCGCGCGAGCTGCTCCGCGGCGGCCGCGACGACGGAGTCGTCGGTGTGCCCGATCGTCGTGACGCCGATGCCGGCGCCGAGGTCGATGAAGCTGTTGCCGTCGACGTCGACCAGGATCGCGCCGTGCGCGCGGTCGATGTAGACGGGGAGCGCGGTGCCGACGCCGGTGGGCACGACGGCGAGGCGGCGCTCGTGCAGGGCCCGGGATCGCGGCCCGGGGATCTCGGTCGCGACGCGCCGCTCCTGGGGGACTGCGGACGTGGGAACCTGGGGGGCGAGCGTGTCTGTCATGGTCCTCGGAGTCTACCCGCGGGGGTTCCGCGTCCAGAGGTCCAGACCGGCGCGACCGGCCTGATCCACCGCCGTCGAGGAGGAGCCCGATGAAGTCCGAGCACGAGTACGCGGTGTCCGTCGTCTGGGAGGGCGACCGGGGCACCGGCACGAGCGGCTACCGCGAGTACGGGCGCCAGCTGACCGTCACGGCGGAGGGCCCGGCGCCCATCCTCGCCTCGGCCGACACGCCCTTCCGGGGCGACGCCGACCGCTGGAACCCGGAGCAGCTGCTCCTCGCGGCGCTCGCGCAGTGCCACCTCCTCTCCTACCTGCACGTGGCGGTCAAGAACGGAGTCGTCGTCACCGGCTACACGGACGACGCGGTGGGCTCGATGCTGCAGGAGGGGGAGAGCGGCCGCTTCACCTCGGTGACCCTCCGGCCCCGCGTCACTGTCGCTGAGGAGTCGATGGTGGCGATCGCCCAGACGCTGCACGCCGAGGCCTCCCGGCTCTGCTTCATCGCGAACTCGGTGAACTTCCCCGTCGCCCACGAGCCGGAGGCGTCCGCGCGCTGAGGCTCAGCGGCGCTCGTGCGGGAGCGCCCGGCGGATGCGCTCGACCGTGGTCGTCGGCGGCGACTCGTTGTACGCACCGGCGAGCTCCTGCCCGGAGAGCGCGTGGACGGCCGCCATCACCTCGTCGGTGGCGTGGCGTCGGGCGCGGCCGGAGTCGGCGGAGCCGTGCCGCGAGAGGTCCAGCGGAGCCCCGAAGCGGACCGTGATCCGGTGCAGGCGCGGCACCCTCGTGCCCACCGGCTGGAGCTCCTGCGTGCCGATCATGCCGACGGGGACCACCGGCGCGCCCGTGGTGAGGGCGAGCCATGCCACTCCGGTGCGGCCCTTGTAGAGGCGCCCGTCGCGGGAGCGGGTGCCCTCGGGGTAGACGGCGAACGCCTCGTCCCGCTCGAGGATCGCCCGGCCGAGGTCCAGCGCCTCCTGAGCGGCCTGGCCGGCGCCGCGCTCGACCGCGACGGCTCCGACGCTCGTGAAGAACGCGCGCGAGAGGGCGCCCCGCACGCCGGTCCCCGTGAAGTAGTCCGACTTGGCCAGGAACTGCACCGGCCGCGGGGCGAGCAGCGTCAGCACCGGGGAGTCGATGAACGAGAGGTGGTTGGCCGCCAGGATCACGCGTCCCTCGGCCGGGACGTTGTCGCGCCCCTCCACGATCGGCCGGTAGACCAGCCGGCCGACGCCGCCGATGGACAGGCGCGCCAGACGCGCGGAGAGGCCGATCCCCGGGGGAGTCGGCCTCTCGTGGTCGTCGTCGATCCGCATTCCGACGAAGCTACCGGGGCGTCCATGCCGCTCCGGTCATGCGGCGGATCAGCCGAACTGGGCGAGCGCCTCCTCGATGACCGTCGCGGCGTCGTCGATGAGCTCCTCGCTGATGACCACGCTCGGCATGATCCGCAGCACGCTGTCCCAGCTGCCCGCGTCGAGGACGATCACGCCGTTCGTGGTGGCATGCTTCAGGATCGCGGTGAGCGCCTCCGGGTACTGCTTCTTCGTGCCCGGGTGGACGAGCTCGACGCCCCACATCGCGCCCTTGCCGCGGACCTCGCCCACGACCGCGAAGCGCTCGGCCCAGTCGCCGATCCGCGCCTGCAGCAGGCGCTCGACCCGCTGCGCCTCCTCCAGCAGGCCCTCGGACTCGATCGCCTCGAACGTCGCGAGCGCCGCGGCGGTGGAGACGGGGTTGCCGCCGAACGTGCCGCCGATGCCGCCGGGCTGCACGGCGTCCGTGATCTCGGCGCGGCCGGTGACGGCGGCGAGCGGGAAGCCGCCGGCGATGCCCTTGGCCGTCGTGATGAGGTCCGGGACCACGCCGTGGTGCTCGATGGAGTACCAGGTGCCGGTGCGGGCGATGCCGGCCTGGATCTCGTCCGCGACGAAGACGATGCCGTTCTCGGTGCAGAACTCGGACAGGCGGCGGAAGTAGCCCGGCGCCGGGATGATGATGCCGCCGTCGCCCTGGATCGGCTCGACGAAGAGCGCGGCCAGCTCCTGCGCGCCGATGTGGGTGGTGATGTAGTCGATGGTGCGCTCGGCCGCCTCCTCGCCCGTCATGCCCTCGGGGTCGCGGAACGGGTAGCTGATCGGGAGGCTGTAGATCTCGCCCGGGAAGGGGCCCATGCCCGCGCGCTCCGGCCAGGGGCGGTAGGTCATCGCCATCGTGAGGTTGGTGCGGCCGTGGAAGGCGTGGTCGAGCGTCGCGATGGCGCGGCGGCCGGTGAACTTCCGCGCGATCTTGACGGCGTTCTCGACCGCCTCCGCGCCGGAGTTGACCAGGATCGAGTGCTTCTCGAAGTCCCCGGGGGTGATCTCGGCGAGCTTCTCGGCGACCCGGACGTAGTTCTCGTACGGAGTGACGGTGAAGAGGGTGTGCGTCAGCTTCTCGGCCTGCGCGGCGGCCGCCGCGGCGACCGCGGGGTGCGCGTGGCCGATGGTGGTCACTCCGATGCCGCAGCCGAGGTCGATCAGGCGGTTGCCGTCGACGTCGACCAGGACCGCGCCCGACGCGTGGTCCATGTAGATGTTCGCGAGCGTCCCGGCGCCGCGGGAGACGCTGGCGACGCGGCGCTCCTGGAGGGCGACGGAGCGCGGGCCGGGGAGCTCGGTGACGAGCTCTCGGGACTGGGGGACCGAGAATTCACGCATGCCCCGATGGTAGGCCTGGGACCGTTCGAGGACCCGCACCCAGCGCGTTGCGAGGCGCGCCGTGCAGGATGGAGGCGATCCCCGAACGTCCACCGGCCGCCGCCGGTCACGAAAGGTGCCCCTGTGCGCAGAACCCTCGCGATCCTCGCCGTCCTCGGCGCCTCCCTGAGCCTGGCGGCCTGCACCCCCGGGGAGCCGGATGCAGCGCCGTCCGCCTCCGCCACCCCGCTCGGCTGCGCGACCGAGGGCGAGGCGACCGCCGCAGTGCAGACCAGCGGCGACTTCGCCACCAAGCCGGTCACCGTGTTCCCCAGCCCGGTCAGCGTGGACGCCACCGAGCGCTCCGTCGCGATCGAGGGCACCGGCGAGGAGGTCGCCGAGGGCGACACCGTGCTGGTCGACTACACGCTCTACAACGGGACGAGCGGTGCCGAGTTCTCGGCGAGCAGCTACGCGTCCGGTGGCCGCGCGGCCTTCGAGGTCGACACCGACCAGTACCTCGCCGGTCTCGTGAAGGCCGTCAACTGCGCGACCGTCGGCTCGCGCGTCGTCGCCGTCGTTCCCCCGGCCGACGCGTTCGGCGACGCCGGGCAGAGCCAGTTCGGCATCGCCGCGACCGACTCGATCGTCATGGTGATCGACGTCGAGCAGATCGTGCCGACCGCCGCCGACGGCGAGCCGCAGCCCCCGGTCGACGGCCTGCCGACGGTGGCGCTCGCCGAGGACGGGGCGCCCACCGTCACCATCCCCTCGACCGACCCGCCCGCCGACCTGCAGCTCGCCGTCCTCAAGAAGGGGAGCGGCGCGACCGTGGCCGACGGCGACCAGCTGATCGTGCAGTACCAGGGCGTGGTCTGGGGCACCGGCGAGGTGTTCGACCAGAGCTGGGGGAAGCCCGCTCCCGCCGCCTTCGGCACCGGCGACGTGATCGAGGGCTTCAAGGAGGCCGTGGTCGGCCAGACCGTCGGCTCGCAGGTGCTGGTCACCATCCCGCCGTCGAAGGGCTACGGCGACCAGGGCAACCAGAACGCGGGGATCAGCGGGACCGACACCCTCGTCTTCGTGGTCGACATCCTCGCCATCAGCTGACCGGGAGGCGCTGGGCGCTCCGTGCCAGGATGGGCGGATGCGCAGGGTCATCATCCTCGGCTCGACCGGGTCCATCGGCACGCAGGCTCTCGACGTCATCGGCGCGAACCGCGAGCGGTTCGAGGTCGTCGGCCTCGCCGCCGGCTCGAACCGGGCGGCGGTCGCCGAGCAGGCGTCCGCGTTCGGCGTCGAGCACACGGCGTTCGGCGCGGAGGAGGCCGAGCAGCTGATCCGCTCGGTCGACGCGGACGTCGTGCTGAACGGGATCACCGGCTCGGTGGGGCTCGGCCCGACGCTCGCGGCGCTCGAGGAGGGCAGGACGCTCGCCCTCGCCAACAAGGAGTCGCTGATCGTCGGCGGCGAGCTCGTCACCTCGCTCGCCGGTCCCGGCCAGATCGTGCCGGTCGACTCCGAGCACTCCGCGATCGCCCAGGCCCTCCTCGCGGGCGAGCACCGCGAGGTCCGCCGCCTCGTGCTGACCGCGTCCGGCGGGCCGTTCCGGGGACGCGACCGCGCCTCCCTCCGCGACGTCACCCCGGCGCAGGCGCTCGCGCACCCGACCTGGGACATGGGCCTGGTCGTCACGACCAACTCCTCCACCCTGGTCAACAAGGGGCTCGAGGTGATCGAGGCGCACCTGCTCTTCGACGTCCCCTACGACCGGATCGACGTCACCGTGCACCCGCAGTCGGTGATCCACTCGATGGTCGAGTACGTCGACGGCTCGACGATCGCCCAGGCCTCGCCGCCGGACATGCGGCTCCCGATCTCGCTCGGCCTCGACTGGCCGCACCGCGTCGCCGGGGTCGGCGTCCCGCTCGACTGGACCCGCTCCCACTCCTGGACGTTCGAGCCGCTGGACGAGGAGGCGTTCCCCTCGGTCCGGCTCGCGAAGCGCGTCGGGGAGGCGGGCGCCTCCTACCCGGCCGTGTTCAACGCGGCGAACGAGCAGGCCGTGCAGGCGTTCCACGCGGGGCGGATCGGCTACCTCGACATCCTCGAGACGGTGGAGGCGGTGGTCGACGCGCACAGCGTCGACGGCACGCTGACCCGCGAGTCGCTGGCCGCGGCGGAGGAGTGGGCGCGCCGCACGGCGGACGAGCGGATCGCCGGAGTCTGACCAGGGGTCATCCGGACGGGCTCCGTTTCCGCGGATCCTTGTCGGCGGACGTCGCGCCGCTGATCCTCTCGGCCGCGGAGTTCATCGGATCCGTGCAGGCGCACCCCAGCGTGGACGGGCGGGCCCGGCCTACAGTGTGTCGGTGGAATCCGTGCTGCTCTTCGTCCTCGGCGTCGTCATCATCGCCGTCGGCGTCGCCCTCTCCATCGCCCTGCACGAGGTCGGGCACCTCCTCCCCGCCAAGCTGTTCGGGGTCAAGGTCACGCAGTACATGATCGGGTTCGGGCCGACCCTCTTCTCCCGGCGCCGAGGCGAGACGGAGTACGGCGTCAAGGCGATCCCGCTCGGCGGCTACATCGCCATGATCGGCATGTACCCGCCGAAGCACCCGGGGGACCGGCCCACGGAGTCGAGCACCGGTTTCTTCAACGGCCTGGCGTCCTCCGAGGCCCAGCTCGAGGAGCCCCGGCGCGGCGCCTACGCCACGATGATCGACGAGGCCCGCGCCGCCAGCGCCGAGACGATCGGCGACGGCGAGGACCACCGCGCGTTCTACCGGCTCCCCGTGTGGAAGCGCGTGATCGTCATGGCCGGCGGCCCCTTCATGAACCTCGTGATCGCCACGGTCCTCTTCACCGTCCTCCTCTGCGGCATCGGGATCCCGCAGAGCACCAGCACCCTCGCCGCGGTCTCGCAGTGCGTGGTCCCGGAGTCGCAGCGCGCGACCGCGACCTGCACCGCCGACGACCCGCTGGCACCCGGAGTCGCGGCCGGCCTGCTGCCGGGCGACACGATCACGGCGATCGACGGCACTCCGGTGAGCACCTGGAACGATCTGACCCCGATCATCCAGCGCTCCGCGGGCGTCCCGCTCAGCGTGTCCGTCCAGCGCGACGGCGCCCCGCTGACCCTCACGATCACCCCCGCCGAGAACGAGGTCGCGGTGACCGACGCGAACGGCGCCCCCGTCACCGACGCCTCCGGTGCGATCGAGACGCAGACGGTCGGCTTCATCGGCATCTCGCCCACATCGGCCCTCGCGCAGCAGCCGGTCACCGCGGTGCCCGAGACGGTCTGGTCGAACATCACCAGCGTCGCCCATGTGATCCTCAACCTGCCGCAGCGCCTCATCGACGTCGCCCGGGCGGCGTTCGGCTCGGAGGCGCGCGATGCCAACGGCCCGATCAGCGTCGTCGGAGTCGGCCGGATCGCGGGCGAGATCGCCGCCTCCGACCAGCTCCCCGTCGTGTCGAAGGTGCAGACGATGGTCGGCGTCCTCGCCTCGCTCAACGTCGCCCTCCTCGTCTTCAACCTGGTGCCGCTGCTCCCCATGGACGGCGGCCACATCGCCGGCGCCCTCTGGGAGGGCCTGCGCCGCCGGATCGCCAAGCTCTTCGGACGCCGCGACCCCGGCCCCGTCGACATCGCCCGCCTGCTCCCGCTCACCTACGTCGTCGTCCTCGTCCTCGGCGGCATGAGCGCCCTCCTCATCTACGCCGACATCGTCAAGCCGATCACGCTGTTCTGAGTTGGATTCCACGCCGGGCCTCGCCCGGCGTGGCGCGGTCGGCTTCTCGGGGTGGGGGCGTGGGTGGAGCGGGGTGCGGACGGCTGGGGCGAATCGCTGGGACGCGATTCACCCGTTCGCCTCGCGGGTGGCAGGACGGGCCTCGCCCGGCGTGGTGCGGTCGGCTCTGCGAGGTGGGGTGTGGGTGGAGCGGGGTGCGGGC